>CALWLO010000107.1 GCA_944381545.1 uncultured Acetatifactor sp.
ATGGACAGGTTGTTCTTTTTCGGGTCTATCCCCTTTATCCTGCATATCTTCTCTACGGCCCTCTCTTTCAGGGCATCGCATACATCTGCCCCGTAAGCGATACCGCCGGTAAGGATGATCTGATCCACCTTGCCGTTTAATACACAGGCCATGGAACCGATATCCTTGGACACCTGCAGCAGAAATGCTCTCTTGGCCTCCGCAGCTTTCTCATCCCCTTCATTGGCCCGCTTGGTTACCTCACGCATATCGTTGGTGCCCAGGTATGCATTAAAGCCTCCCTTGCCCACAATCTTGCTGTATACTTCCTTCTCCGTATACTCACCGGAGAAGCACATCTTAATCAGCGCACCGCTGGGTACTGCTCCCGCACGCTCGGGAGAAAATGCGCCATCGCCATCCAGGGCATTAAATACATCTACTACCTTACCGTATTCGTGCGCACCTACGGACACTCCGCCGCCCATGTGCACCACAATCAGGCGCAGAGACTCGTAAGGTTTGCCGATCTCTCTGGCATATCTCTTGGCCACCGCCTTCTGGTTCAGGGCATGGAACACACTGGTGCGGGGCAGCTCAGGTACGCCGGAATATCTGGCGATGGGCATCAGCTCGTCCACCACCACGGGATCTACGATAAAAGAGGGCACGCCGATGGAATCTCCGATCTCCCTTGCCAGAATACCGCCTAAGTTGGAGGCATGCTGTCCCTGTACGCCTACCTTCAGGTCTGCCAGCAGTTCGTCCGTCACCGCATAGGTACCGCCGGGAATGGGCTTTAACATACCGCCTCTTCCCACAACCACATTTAAGGATGTTATATCAAAATTTTTCTCCTCCAACAGATCGGTAATAATCTTTTTCCGGAAATCCTTCTGATCCACGATGGATGCGTACTGACTGATCTCCTCTGTGGAATGTCTCAAGGTTTCTTCAAACAGCAGATTCTCGTCTTCAAATACGCCAATCTTGGTAGAGGTGGAACCGGGGTTAATGATTAAGCTCTTCACTGACATCTGTCTTCTCCTCCTGACTCTTCGCTTTATTCTTCTTTTTTCCGGCAGCGACTGCTTCTATGCCTTCCGAAATCAGTTCTCCCGCTGCTTCCAACACAATTTCTACGATATCATCCAACATATGCTTACTTATTCTTAGCCAGCTCTTCGGCAACCACTGCTGCCAGGGCAATAGAATTGACCTTGGTTTCAAAGGTATCGGAACGGCTGGTCAGAATCACGGGCACCTTGGTACCGGTCAGGATACAGCCGTTTTTTGCCTTGGTCATATGTACAATGGCCTTATATACATTATTGCCGGCATGAATATCCGGGAACAGCAGAATATCTGCATCCCCCTGGATCTTTCGGTCTGTAGCGCCCTTGTGCTTTGCCGCTTCGGGATCAATAGCCAGATCCAGGGACAGCGGGCCGTCCACGATACAACCGGTGATCTTTCCTTCCTCATTCATCCGGGTCAGCTCTGCGGCGTCCACCGTCACCGGCATCTTGGGGTTCACCACTTCCACCGCTGCCAGAGGCGCAACCTTAGGGCATTCAATACCGCAGGCTCTGGCCACCGGTACAGTATTGTTGATGATATTCACCTTATCCTCCAGCGTGGGATAAGTCATAAAAGCCACATCCGTCAAAAACAGAAGCTGATGGATGCCGGGTACTTCAAACACGGCTACATGGGACAGAGGACCGCCGGTACGCAGACCCACTTCCTTATCCAGGACACTCTTTAAGAAATTCTTGGTATCTACCAGGCCCTTCATGTACATGTCCACCACGCCGTCATGAGCCAGCTTCACTGCTTTCAGAGATGCCTGCACCGCATCCGGCTCATCAATGATCTCATAACCGCTCAGATCCATATCCATACCCGCTGCAATCTCCCGGATCTTCGCTTCATCACCCACCAGTACTGCCTCGGCAATCCCTCTCTTCTTCGCCTCTCTGACTGCCTCCAGCACTGCCTCATCCTGGGCAGCTGCCACAGCTACCTTCTTCACACCACATTGATTTACCTTGTCGATAATATCCTCGAACCTCATGTACGCTTCCTTTCCTGTGGCCGTCTCTTTGCCATATTTCTGCCAGGGCTTTCGGTCACAATCACGTTTTCTTATGCTGCGATGCCTTAGCAATCGCTATCGTTAAAATAATATCACAGCGTTTACGGAATTGCAATAGCGGTTTGGTTCACAGTCAGCTCATGAGAGAGCAGATCAATCATCTCATCCAGCCTGCTTACTTTGGCATAAAGCAATTTCTCCAATTCCGGCTCCGCATCCGTCTGATCGGGCACCATCACTACCCTGCAGCCCGCCCGAGCAGCGCTCATCACACCATTGGGAGAGTCCTCCACTGCCATGCAGTCCTGCGGCATTCTGCCCAGCCGGCGGCAGGCATAAAGATAAATATCCGGCGAGGGCTTCCCCTCCCGCACCATGGTGGCAGAGATGATCTGCTCAAAATAGTCCCGGATTTCCAGACCTCCCAGATACTTTTCCGTCCGCTGCAAATCGGTGGCCGTGGCAACGGCAGCACGAATCCCGTGCTCCTTCAGCCAGGCCAGCAGTTCCAGGGCACCGGGCTTTAATGCTATGCCGTCCCGATCCAGCCGTTCCTCCATCAAAGCCTTGCGGCGCTCCCGCACGGCCGCATAGTCCAGCCCGGGGCCAAACATCTCCCGCAGTCTGGCAGGCGCAAAGGAACGCCCCAGGCTTCGCATGGACAGCGCCTGTTCATCCGTCATCTCGTACCCAAACTCCTTCAGCGCCATGGGCCAGAAGATCCGGTAATATTTCTCTGTGTCAATTAATGTGCCGTCCATGTCAAAGATTACTGTATCCATATCCTGTACACTCCTCCTTTGGCTTTCTATCGTCAGATTGCTTTCGTCCTTCCCCAATGGGATCGCAAATCATATTTCTGTAGTTAATCCTCATAGTATTAGTATAAGCATTTCTCTATCAAGGAGCATCCGAAATCATGAAAAACAGAAAGGAGACTGAATTACTTACTTTAATCTTATTTATTCTGATTCCGTTAGCCACCGGTGCTGTATCCTCCCTGTTAAGCGGGAATATGTCGTATGATTCATTTGTCAAGCCCTCATTCAGCCCGCCGGGTTATATTTTTCCTATTGTTTGGAATGTTCTCTATATCCTGATGGGGATATCCTCATACCTCATTTACTCCTCTGACGCCCCCGGCAAAGAGAAAGCGCTCCAGACCTACAAGCTACAGTTGTCCTTTAATTTCTTCTGGAGCATCTTATTTTTCCGGTTTTCACAGTATTTACCGGCTTTTTTGTGGCTGATTGTTTTGATCGTCCTGATCGTACTCATGATATCTCAGTTTTACAAAATATGTCCCCTGGCAGCTTTCCTGCAGATCCCCTATCTTTTATGGTGTCTGTTTGCCGCCTATCTGAATTATAGTATTTATTTGCTGAACCGAAGCAATTAGGGAGGATCTAAACCCTGCCCTTCGGCAGCAGCGCCGCCAGCAGACTGCGGCAACCCATCAGTACATCCTCATAGGTTGCATCGAAATCCCCGGAGTACCAAGGATCAGCAATATCTCTTTCTGTTCCCGCCCAGGACAGCAGACGGGATATTTTATGTTCCGGATCGCCGCCGCATATGCGGAGCATGTTCCGAATATTGGCGCTGTCCATCCCGATCAGATAATCATATCGCCCGTAATCCGCCTTGGTCAGCTGTACCGCCCGCTTACCGTCGCAGGATATCCCGTGTTCCGCCAGTTTTCTCCGTGCAGGCGGATATACCGGATTGCCTATGCCGTTCCAGATCTCCTCGGTGCTGGTGGCGGCGGAGGCGATTACCAACTGATCTGCCAGCCCTGCACGGGCTGCCAGATCTTTCATGATGAACTCAGCCATGGGGCTGCGGCAGATGTTGCCGTGGCAAATAAATAATATTTTAATCATTCTATAAAAACTCCTTTAAATACGCTATTTTCCAGTGTTTTCAAGCATTTTCAGATTCCTGATTTTATACCCTAACTTGGCATATCTTGGCATATCTTGGCATATCTTTCCCTGCAAAAGTGGTAAAAAAAGTGGTAAACTGTTTGCGCTTACCACTCGACTTTTTTCAGGCTCCCGCAACTCTTCGCATTTCATCTTGTGCATCCTCAAAGTTCACATGGGTATATGTGTTCAAAGTAACACTTATATCTGAGTGCCCCATGATATACTGTAGAGTCTTGGGATTCATGCCGGATTTTGCCATATTCGAACAAAACGTATGACGACACACATGCGGTGTTATCTTAGGCATCTGAATCTTATAAATACTATTATATTTATCTCTGATGTGCTTCATATACTTTTCCCAATGCAAAGCAACCATTGGTCTGTCATTTTTATCCAAGAACAAAAATCCTGTATATCCTTGAATCATAGGTTCTACTGTTGGTCGTGGACGATTAGCAATGATTCTTTTGAAACATGCTGCCACTTCTTCAGTCATTGGAACAAACCGCACACCACTTTCTGTTTTTGGTTCTTCAATAGAATATTCCATATTACGCTTTCTCTGTAACTGATGATCCACCCTAATCTTCATATCATTAAATTGAATATCAGAAATAGTAAGCCCACAAAACTCCGAAATACGAAGCCCCGTATTGAACAGAATATAAATACCATCATAGTATTTGCAAAAATGCTTATCTTCCTTTATGAATTTTAAGAAATCTCGCTCCTGCTTTCTTGTAACAGCTTCTCTTGTTACACTGTCATTTACAACTACTGAAGCGAGTTCAAATCCAAACGGATTCTTACGAATTAAGTCATCGTCTACCGCCATCTGAAAAGCCGGACGTACAACTCCTCTGATTGAATGAATTGAGCTATAGCCTCTGCCATCGACTTTTTGCAATTTAATCAACCATGCCTTGGCATCACTAAGTTTAACCTTATCAATTCTTTTTCTTCCAAACTCTTCTTTCTTAATAATATTGACAACAAATTTGTAGTTTGCCGCTGTATTATGTCTCACGCCGGTTTTCAATGAAATATACTTTTTAACCAATTCCAGTACAGTCATATTTCCACCGTTTGGAGTAATCTCATCAAACAAATCCCTTTCAATTTGTTTTTCTTTCTCTCTCAGCGATAAATCTCTTAACTTTCCTTTTGGGGTTGGATCATTTTTTTCTAATCTCCAACTGTAAACATCTCTACTAACACCATCTTTGTCAATATATTTATAACGATATCTTCCGTCTGGTCGTTGGGACTCTCCATTACGAAGAATACGATTTTTATTATCTCTACGCTTCTCGCTCATATTATTCTCTCCTTTCATCAAATAGAAAGAGAGCCCAAACTCATGGTTACATTGTACCACAAATGTGACCCTCTTTCCATATAGTTTTTTAAATTATTAAAAATTTTATATTGTGGATGCGTTATCCAAAAATTCCTCAAACTGTCTTCGCTTAATAAGTGCTTTATTTCCCACATAAAGTATAAATTCAGCATCCGGATATCTATCAATTAATGCACGGATTTTCTTTTCACCAATGTGATAGTACGCTGCTGCCTCATAAATACTAAGCAAAAACCTGTTCCACACCGGAATATCTGATGGTAGTTCTAACAATTCCTCTTCCATAAACTACGCCCCCAGTTCCAGTTGCCTCTTCAATATCACATCCACAATATTGATGGCTTCCCTACTAGTAATATTCCCTGCAACAGAAAGTACTTGTTCAGCATCAATCGTACAGATTTGTTCTGCCAAAAACACTGTATTTTTCTTCAAATACCCCTCAACATCATCAGGCTTTAACATAAAATGTACCGGAAAATCTGCCTTTTCATATTGAGTGGTTCCCGGAATAACTGTATATACAGGAGCATGCTTATTTGCTTTATTGCAACTCACGACAATACACGGTCTGCATCCTGACTGTATATGTCCTTTTCTGGCTCCTAAGTCAACCCAAATAATACTATTTCTTCTTATATTATTACCCTGTGCTTTTCTCATGCTTCCACCTCCTGCTTTTTCTTGGGCGGTTCATACAGATAAAGATACTGCTCCTTTTCATCCACAGTAATCATTCTGAATCCATGTTCCCTAACCAAACCAACTTTGAAATATGCGTCTGCCATCCCCGATGAAATTGCATCCATGTTTACTGCCACGATCGCATCAGCCTTTCCTGCCTTCATGTATGCAATTGCATTATAGAACAACCTGTTTCTTACCCCGGTCCCCATAATTCCTCTTCTGAAAATTCTCACCGGAAGTAAATTATTACGTTTGGTAAATTCATTTATTCGATTTAACTGCTTATCCTCTTTCTTTTTTGCCATATATTCATCTTGTTCTTCATCTGAAGATAAAAAAACAATACACTTTATAGGCTTATTTGAAATTGGTTTATAATCTCTATTTCCCCTTCTCACTTAACTCGCCATCCTTTCCTTCTTCATCAACATACCGTCTACTAATAAAAGACAGGTGTTTTTGACATACTCCTGCTCTTCCTTTGAAAGACAGGCTAACTTTTGATTGAAAGTATCTGCTTGAGACATTCTGGGCTCAATAGCTAACACCCTATCTGCATTCACCCCGAAGACTTCCATAATCTTAAATAAAACTTCAAGACTAAATTTTCTCTGTCCCTGTTCAATTAACGAATAGTGAATAACACTTAAATCCAACTTCTCAGCAATCTGTGACTGTGTCAGATGTCTTTCGTTTCTTAACTCTCTCAAAACATCACCCACAGCATACTTATCATACTTATACATAACATTGCCTCTTTCCGATTCTGTTCCAACTTTCTGCAACATCAACAGCCACCTTCTTTCTTTGCCATATCAAGTGCTGCTATCGCCTCTTCTTCTGTTGGATAGTGACCATAAAAATTCTCATACTGGTCATATACATTTACACCATCAAAATCTATGGCAAGATACTTTTTGTGTTCCGGGAGGAAGAGTAAATTCTCTTCCTCGCCATTGTGAAATGCACTTAACATCCGGCACCTCCGTCCCAAGGTTCTGTGACATCAGTATTCTTACTTTCCTGCTCCACATCCACCACATGAATCAGCACCATATTGTCACTGGCGAACTGCATAAACGCAACCAAGTCTTCTGTGTCCTCAGAAATATCATCAAAGCTACGAATAAAAAGATGATTGATGATTGACATCTCCATCGCCCTGTAAATCTCATCAAGCTGTGGTCTGTCAATATCCCTGCTGCCACCTCTGTCTACATCAACACAAAGGATTTCGCATCCTTCCTTATCTCCGGCAGAAATCATTTTCTCGCAGAAATCCACCACCTTATGCTCCGCTTTTCTGGATTTAATGAACCCAACTGCCAAATTACCGTTTACTGTTCTCATAAAACTGTTATTACTTTTCATTTTCGTATCACCTTTCTGTTAGCAAGATTAATAGTGATACAAGCGCTTATATCATCCCTCAAGCAGCGTCCTGCTTGATATGTATAAATGATAACTCATCCCAAACATTTCATCTCACGCTCAGAAGGCTATCTTTTTTCATCAATTAGTCCTCTGAGGACTAAATTGCTATACTCTGATGTAATTGTTCAATCAAATCCATCTGCCTCTGAGTCAGTACCGGCATTTGCTTTTTGCCAAAAAGGAGGTAGTCTGCAGAGCAATTTAACACTTGTGCGATTACAAATAAATGTTCCAGCGAACACTTTGCTTTGCCGGTCTCAATACGAGACACCTGATTGGAATTGATTCCCAAATACGCTCCAAGCATCGCTCCTGACATACCACACTTCATACGTTGCTCTTGAATACGTATCCCGATACTTATTCTCTGATTTTCATCCAAAGTCACAACATCATTTTCAGCAATCACTCTGCACACCTCCTTCCTTCTTTATTGACAAACAAAAACGCCTAACAAAAATACACTTGTAACTTGCATTACAAACATATTCTCGTCAGGCGCTGGTAGCTATAGTAACCTATGCTCCGATTTGCTCAGTACGATCCGTTCTATTGTTATTACTAGCTTTACCATCGTGGAGGGAAACTGCCACAACAGCTCTGCATATCGGACATTTTATCGAAACGATGCCCTTTGAACCTCGCATTAAATCAAACAAACGCTTGTTTTTGCAGCAAGGACAGGCAACGTGTATGTATTCATCTTCCACACTTTGCACCTCCTAATTTCTGCGTAAGGCAACTGTTATAATTTAATCTGCTAAGGTAGCGTAAATTTATTATAGAACATTTGTTCGTTTTTTGCAAGTGTATTTCGTAGAAAGTAAATCGATTATTCCTTAAGCTATGACAAATAAATGCTTCAAGCCATATAATAGCAAATGATTCGCTGCTCTTATAACTTCCTACATTTTTAATATGGAAATCAGTTTTTCTCTTACAAATTTCTCAATTTAAAAACTTTAGTTAACATGATATAATTGAAACGTGAGATGTACTGCCAACCACATTATGCAGTATAAACCATTTGATTTACCAAATGTTCGGAACAGACTCGGACAAGACTCGGTATGGAGGTTATTATGGGAAAAAGTATAGCTTTACAGACTAATGAGATTTTTTTAGAAATAGAAGACTTGCTTGCTTTGATAATCCAAAACTCGACAATAAATTCAAGGGAAGAAGTATTTATTGATGTATTTTACTGGATATATGAAAAAAAAGGCACAACACCTGCTATCAAAGATGCATTGTATGATCGTACTGGCAGAAGAAAACCTTTTAATCACGAACTCCAATCGTTAGCTACAGATTGTGACCTTACCTATATTCATAATTATATTCACAAAAAAATAGGGAAAAAAATCAGAAACAGTTCCAGATTTGCACACAAATTATACTACATAATTCAAAAAGATAATATTTCCTTCTCCGATACATCCGATTTACAAGTGGAAAATATTGAAGATTGTATTTATTTACTCGCATATATATCCAGAAAACTAATTATATATTCTGATATATGGACAAAACACAAACATTCCGATGACTATAACCCTTTCTTGAATTATAGAGAAGATGACGACAAGTTTGCATCTCCTAATTCAGCCATCGCAGATATTGCTTTGAAAGAATTAAGTTCAGCCCACTATTCTCATTTCTTTGATGGGAAAGACTATGACTGAAAATTTTCGCCCCTTAACCGATGAAGACATCAACCGTCTCGATGAGTTGCTC
>CALWLO010000108.1 GCA_944381545.1 uncultured Acetatifactor sp.
CAGTAAAGCCAATGAGCTGCGGGACCGCAGAAGGCTTCTGCTGGATCAGCTGTCGGCCATCGTGGATATTGATGTGAGCGAAACCCCGATTATGGATCTGAATCAGCCGGACCGGGAGACCGGCGCCAACCGCTTCATCGTGAAAATCGCCGGAGGACAGATCCTGGTGGACAATACGGAATATAATGGTCTGGAATGTGTGGCAAGAAGCAGCTACGAAAAGGTGAACCAGTCCGATATTGACGGCTTATATGATATTTACTGGGAGGACGGACAGAAGTTTAATCTGTATAATTCCTCTATGGGGGGGAATCTGCAGGGCCTGATTCAGATGAGGGACGGCAATAACGGCGAATATTTTAACGGCAGGGTATCGGAGATCGGGCTGACCGGCGACGGCAGACAGGATACCGTGACAATCCAGGTGACCCAGAGCTATCTTCAGGATCTGAACTACTGCAATCTGTCCGACCAGGGCGGCATTATCAATCTGGGTAATCAGGAATATTATTATGATTCCTGGACCTATAGCTACAGCTTTGACGAGAATGGAGAGGCAGTGTACAGCTATACCTTTACCCTTTCCGACAGTTCAAAGAATGCGGTGCGGCTGACCAATGACCGGGTGGGCAAGACGGCCAGTGTGGGTACGGGCTTAAGCTATCAGGGCATACCTTACTATATGAACCAGATGAATATTTGGATCCGTACCTTTGCGGAAAAGGTAAATGATACCTTAAAGAGCGGATATAATTCTTACTCAGAGCCCGGCAGTAACCTGCTGACCGGCAGCTTGGCGGCCCGGGAGGGAGAATTTCAGTTTGAAGATGAGTTCCGGTATGACACCTTTACCTATGAAGTATATCAGGAGAGGGTACAGCAGCTGATGGCTGACGGTATGACGGAGGAAGAGGCCCGAAAAGCTGCAGCGATGACGGTATCCAACAGTGATGACAGCTATTACCGGCTGACGGCCGTAAACTTTATGGTGGCTTCCGCAATGGAGAACGATCCGGGACTGCTGGCCAACCGTAAGGACAGCGCAGACGGTGTGGAACAGAATGATTTGCTGGAGGAGCTGAAATCCATTGCAACCAATACGGAAAAGATGAGCTTCAGAGGAGGGACGGCTTCGGAGTTCCTGCAGTGCGTCCTGGGGGATGTGGCGCTGAATGCCAGCCGCGCCAATACTTTCCAGCAGAATTTCAGCGATATCGGCAGTATTATTGATACACAGAGACTGTCCATCTCCGGCGTGGATGAGGATGAAGAGGCTGTCAATCTGGTAAAATATCAGAACGGCTATAATCTGGCATCCAAGATGGTCCAGGTGCTGACCGAGGTTTATGACCGATTGATTCTGGAAACCGGTGTATAAGGGAGCAAAATAGCAGGCAATAAAGTGAGGTGCAGACATGAGAATAACGAATAAAATCATGCAGAATAATAATCTGACGAATATCAACATCAATAAGGTGCTGCAGGATCGGCTGAGTACCCAGATGTCCACACAGAAGAAGATCAACCGTCCCTCTGATGATCCGGTGGTGGCGATACGTGCCCTGCGCCTGCGAAGCAATGTGACTGAGGTAACCCAGTATTACAGCAAAAATATCCCTGATGCGGAGAGCTGGCTGAATGTAACGGAGGAGGCTCTGAAGAACCTTTCCTCGATTCTGACGGATATGATCAAGCAGTGCACCAAGGGAGCCAACGGGGATCTGACAAGCGCTGACAGACAGATCATTTTAGAACAGCTGAAGGCTCTGGGAGATGAAGTGTACAGCACGGGTGATGCGGATTATGCAGGCCGCTATGTGTTTACGGGTTACCGCACGGATACTTCTCTGAGCTTTCCGAATGCAGAACAGAAAAAGTATACCATTACGGAGCAGCTGGATAAGAATGCCATGGATCAGGTGACTGTGGTTACCACTAAGGGGGCTGACGGCACGGATGTGATGGATATGACTGTTCATAATTATCAGAATATCAATGTGGCGAAGGAGGACGTACAGGCGGTAGAAGCTTACCGGTTTCGTCTGGCCTATGATAATTGTGATGATACCGTTCCTACCCTGACCTATCAGGAGCGACAGGCGGACGGCACTTACCAGACCCGAACCATCACGGCTGAGATCCGGCATGACTATGAGGATCCCTATCAGGAGATTGCAGGAGCAGCCGGCGAGTTGGCGTTATTCGTTCCGGAGACCGGCGAACTGCTGCTGTCTGAGGAAGCTTACGACAAGCTGATGACTACGGAGGATGATTTGACCACCGCCGCTGTGGATGAGGCGCAGATCCGTATTACCTATGAGAAATCCGACTGGGTAAAAGGGGATTTGCGGCCGGAGCATTATTTTTACTGTCAGACCGATGCGGGTACGGATGAGGAGATTACCTATAATGCTTCCTATCTGACATCCAATGCCGAACGCCAGGAGATCGAGTATGATGTGGGCTTTAATCAGACGATCCGGGTGAATTCCACAGCGGATGAGTGCTTTCAGCACGGCATCGGCAGGGAGGTGGACGATCTGGTGGATGCCCTGCAGGACGTGGTGGACACGGAGAAGATCGTTACGGATCTGAAAAATCTGCTGGAGGAGAGCACCGGCACGGATGCGGAGGAGATTCAGAAGAAATTGGATGTGGCGCAGAAGGCGCTGGATTTGAAAAAGGACAAGGCACAGAGGATGTTTGAGCATGGGATTACTACCATGCAGGGATATCTGGATGACGCCAATTTGAGCATAACCAACACGGGTACAAGGAGCAGCAAGCTGCAGCTGATCGAGAACAGGATGCAGACCCAGAAGACCACTTTTGAGACCTTGAAGAGTGAGAACGAGGACATCGATATTACGGAAGTAATCATCCATCTCACCAGCGCCCAGCTCACCTATGAGGCATCCCTGCTGGCTACCGGTAAGATTGCCCAGACCAGTTTACTGCAGTACATATAATGGCGGCGGAAGTCAGAGAGGAGAAAAGCAATGTTCATAAATACGAAAATTTTCGGCGAAGTGGAGATTACAGAGGATAAGATCATCAATTTTCCGGACGGTATCATCGGGTTTCCGGAGCTCAAGAGATTTACCCTGCTCCATGATGAGGAACAGGGAGTATCTGCTGGTATCCGCTGGCTGCAGTCTTTGGAGGAGCCTGCATTTGCCATGCCGGTGATGGATCCCTTGGTAGTGAAGGCGGACTATAATCCGGAGGTAATTGATGAATTGCTGTCCGGTATCGGAGAGATCACTGCGGATAATCTGCTGGTGCTGGTTACCGTGAGAGTGCCTTCTGATCTGACCCAGATGAGCGTCAATCTGCAGGGCCCCATTGTCATCAATGTGGATGAGCGTAAGGCCTGTCAGATCATTCTGGGTGCGGACGCCTATCCGGTGCGTTTTCCTATCTATGAGATCCTGCAGTCCAGAAAGGCAGGTGTGTGAGATGTTAGCATTATCCAGAAAAAAGAATGAGGCAATTATCGTAAATAACAATATAGAGATCACAATCCTGGAGGTTAAGGGCGACCAGGTCAAGATCGGCGTCACTGCGCCCAAGGAGGTGCCCGTCTACCGCAAAGAGGTCTATGTGCAGATTCAGGAGGCGAATCAGGAGGCGGCCAACGCAGAGGGCATGGCCGGGCTGAAGAATCTGTTGGGATAATCGCCGGTTTATGCTTTTTTAGGGGCTTTTTCATAAAGGCTCCTAAATTTTTCTGACAAAATATCCGATAATAGCTTTAAGAAACCAAACAGTGTCGTGTATGGATGACGACGTATTCTAACACATGGAGGTGTAATTATGGCAATAGAACCGTTAGGAAGTATCATGAGTATGCAGGCGCAGAGCGTGAGCGCTCCCAGGCCCGTAGTACAGAACAGGGAGATCGGTGTTGAGACCCAGAGTAATACCGTACAGGAAGCTGCCCAGGTGGACACCACCGTCAATGTGGTAGCGGAAGGGCAGAGCAAAGGAGATGCTGCAGGCAACAGCAATGAGCAGCAGGCAACCAATGAAAAGATCAGGAAAGCTGTGGAACAGCTGAATAAGAACCTGGGACATTCGGAAGCTGTGTTTGGGATCCATGAGGCGACGAACCGCGTGACCATCAAGATCGTGGATAAGGAGACGAAGGAGGTTATTAAAGAGCTTCCGCCGGAGAAAACCTTGGATATGATTGCAAAGGTCTGGGAATTGGCGGGTATCCTGGTGGATGAGAGAAGATAGGAGGAAATAGATATGGCAATGCGATTGACAGGCCTGATGTCCGGTATGGACACAGAAAGTGTTATCCAGGAATTAGTGGCAGCCAGGCAGACAAAGGTAGATGACGCAAAGAAGGCCCAGACGAAGCAGCAGTGGACAACGGATGCATGGAAAGAGCTGAATACCAAGCTGAAGAATCTGCAGTCCAAGTATCTCAGCAATATGCGTTTTACAGATGCCTATACCAAGAAGGTGACCAATATATCCAACAGCAGTGCGGTAAGTGTGATCACCGGGGAGAATGCGGTAAACGGCGTGCAGAGCCTGGAGATCAGGCAGCTGGCTAAGAGTGGCTATCTGACCGGTTCTGAGATTTCTGCTGCGGACGGCAGCAAGCTGACCGCCATGTCCAAGCTCAGCGACCTGGGGGTTACGGGAGAGGGTTCCTTTACCGTGAAAGCCGGCAGCAATACCGTGGATATTCAGGTGACCGGCGACAGTACGATCTCCGATGTGCTGACCCAGCTGAAGAATGCCGGTCTGAACGCAAGCTTTGATGAAAACAACCAGAGATTCTTTGTCAGCGCCAAAGAATCCGGCAAGGACAGTGATTTCAGCCTGACGGCTACGGATGCGGGCGGACTGTCTGCATTATCAGCGCTGGGACTCCAGGTAGGACTGGACGGCGATATCGCTACCAAGGCAGAATACGAGGTCTATGCCAAGTATTATAAAGATGGGGCAGGGGATAAGGACCAAACGCTGGCTCTAATGGATGGCCTGATCAATACGGAGGTACAGTCCCGGACAGACAGCTATCTGGCGCAATATAAGAGTCTGGTGGAGACGAAAACTGCCGCTCAGAAAAAAATAGAGGAAGTCAATGAGAAGTATCAGGATGATCCCCTGAGATCCGTGGAGGAGTATACTGCTGATATCGAAGCGAAGAATGCGGAGATTGCAGAGACAGAGGAGCTTCTGAAGCAGGATAATCTGACGGAGGAGGAAAAAGCGCTTCTTGAGGAGAAGCTGACTGCGCTGAAGGAGGAGCTGTCCGGACTGAATACCAGAAAGGCGGATGCGGAATCACTCCGGACACAGCAGGAGACCATCGCCAAGGCAGAAGCGGATATGGCAGAGGTGGAGAAGTATGTCAACATTACTTCCACGGCAGATGCGGAGGGCAATGTTACCTACAGCGCCGAAGCTACGGATCAGTTAAAGGGAGAAGTGAAAGAGCATTACTGGGCGAAAGCGGAGTTTGCCAATAAGGTAATCAATGATCCTTCCCTGGCTGCCGGTAATGCCACCAAGGTCAACGGACAGGATGCGGAGATCTACTTAAACGGTGCGAAATTCACGAATAAGAACAATACTTTTTCCATCAACGGACTGACAATTACCGCAATCAACGAGACTGCGGCAGGAGAGACGATTACATTGACCACGCAGCAGGATACCGACGGCATCTATGACATGGTTAAGAATTTCCTGAAGGAATATAACTCCATCATCAACGAGATGGATAAGCTGTATAATGCAGATTCCGCCAAGGGCTATGAACCGCTGACCAGTGAAGAAAAGGATGCGATGTCCGAAAGTGAGATCGAGGAATACGAGAAGAAGATCAAGGATGCGCTGCTGAGAAGGGACGATAACTTAAATACCATCAGTTCTGCCCTCAAATCCATTATGTCCAGCGGCATCGAGGTAAATGGCAAGACCATGTATCTGTTTGATTTCGGCATTGAGACATTGGGCTATTTCACCGCAGCGGATAATGAAAAGAATGCCTACCATATCGACGGAGATCCGGATGATGAAAATACCGCCAACAATGCCGATAAGCTCAAGAGCATGATCTCCGATGATCCGGATACGGTTATCAGCTTCTTTTCCAAGCTGTCTCAGAACCTGTATAGTAAGATGAGCGAGCTTTCCTCGTCGGTGGACGGCTACCGCAGCTTCGGCAGCTTCTATGATGATAAGAAGATGAAATCGGACTATGACGATTACACCACGAAGATCAAGGAACTGGAAGAGAAGCTGAATGATTATGAGGATAAATGGTATGCGAAGTTCAGTGCAATGGAGACTGCATTAGCAAAGATGCAGAGCGGCGCCAACGCTGTAACTTCCCTGTTAGGAGGCTGATGATATGGCTTTGCCCGGCGCATATACGCAATATAATAACAGCAAGATACTGACTGCTTCACCGGCAGAGCTGACTTTGATGCTCTATGAGGGGGCGATTAAGTTCTGCAATGTGGCTATTGGGGCGATTGAGCATCAGGATATTCAGAAAGCGCATAACAATATTGTTAAGACCGAGAAAATTATTGATTATCTGCGTCAGACGCTGGATATGAAGTACCCGGTGGCACAGGATTTTGAGAATATCTATGTATATCTGTCCCAGAGGCTGGTGGAGGCCAACATGAAGAAGGATAAGGATATCCTGGAAGAGGTAAACGGACATTTGCGGTCAGTCCGGGATACGTGGAAGGAAGTCATGCGGGTCAATCAGGTGAAAGGGGCTAATTGATGGAGAGCCAGCTGAATATTTTGCAGGAAAGCCTGACAGAGAAGCGTCAGGTGCTCCTGCAGATACAGGAATATAATAAAAAACAGGAAGCTGTTTTTACGGCGGAGCAGGTGGATATGAGCCTGTTTGACGAAGCGATGGAAGAAAAGGGACGGCTGATCGACAGGCTCAATACCCTGGATAATGGCTTTGAGATACTATATGAAAAGTTAGCGCAGGAGCTGAAGGGCAACCGGGAGAAATATGCCCCGCAGATCCGCCGTCTGCAGCAGCAGATTACAGAGATCATGGAGTTAAGTACATCGATTCAGGCGCAGGAGGCCAGGAATAAATCCCTGATTGAGCAATATTTTGCCCGGGAGCGTACCGATGTGCGCCAGAGCAGGCAGAACGCAGCCAAGGCCTATAACTTTTACAAGAGTATGTCCAGCCTCAATGCGGCAGGCAATTATTCTTCCTATGACAGTAAGAAGTAGAGGCACTTGATAGAGATTTATATCAAAACGTCCGGCAGAACCGGACGTTTTTGCTGTCATATTCTATTTTGCCTCCAGATAGGCAAGATGTTCCAGAGCCGGTTCAAAACTGCCGCAGCTTTTATATAACTGAATAGCGGACTCTTTGTCTCCAAGCAGCTCGTTGATGTATCCCATGTTGTAAAGGGGAGTATAGGTGTTAGCCCCCTCTGTTTCTGCGGTTTTAAAGGTTGTAGCTTTTAAGAACTCAGACATGGCTTTTACGTAGAGTCCATTTTTCAAATAGATCTGTCCCATCAGGCAGGCAAATTCCGGAGTTGCCGGGAACGAATCATAGATGTTCTCAAAGGCAAGGGCCTCCTGATAACGCTGCAGGGCCAATAGGCTGTGCCCGTAGGCAAGAACCATCTGGTATGCATATTCCAGATGGGGGTCGATGTCATATTCCAGGCCTTTTCCATAGTAATAGCAGGCGTTTTCGGCATCATCTATCAGATCGTAGGACTTTCCGATCTGGAAATAGAGATATGGGTCATCAGGATGCTCCTGAAGCTGCTGGAAAAGAAGAGTATTATTGCGCTCTGCTTTAGCCTGAAGTTCCTCCTTGGTGCCGAAGTAGCCGTAATGCTCTGCGGTGACGGGAAGACTTACTACCTCATGGGTCTGTGCATCCAACGGACATAGCTGTTCGTGGATAATGCCTTCGTAATGATAGTATTTCCTGGAAAAGAACCGATAGCCCTCGCTGGTCAGGATACGTTCCCTGCCGCCGGCCCAACAGTGATTTCTCAGGGTGATCAATCCGATCCCCCTGGGATACTGCTCCATCATCTGTTGAAAGCATTCTGCTTTCACATCCGCAATATATTCATCACAGTCCAGCATCAGAATCCAATTGCAGGAGGCGCATTGCAGCGCATAGTTCCTGGCAGCGCTGAAATCATTGATCCATTCAAAGGAAAAGATTTTGTTGGTATATTTTTGGGCAATCTCCACAGTCCGGTCAGTGGAACCGGTGTCAACAAGCACCAGCTCATAAGGATAATTTTTCATATGCTTTTTGATGGAGGATAGGAAATTCTCCATGTGTTTTTCCTCGTTCTTGGCAATAACGCAGATGGATATGGGTTTCATAGGCAGCTCCTTGTATGATGCTCAGTATTTTCATAAAATAGTTGTTATTTTCTGCAGATTTATTGTACCATATATATTATATAGATGGGAAGAGAAAATGTTGGGCTGGGGAGAATTTGCATAGGGTAAGCATTAACTGAGGGCAATCTTTCATATTATCTTTAGGGAACCAACATTAAATTCAGGCTGTAATTTGACGATATATCTTAATAAGACTTTATGGATAATTTGAAAAAAATTAGAAAGATATATGGAAAGGAAGTATATCTGTTGTGGAATTATGCACAGCAGTTTTGGGAGTATATTAATATAAACTTATGGAAAGAAGAAAAAAGGAAGGTAAAAGAAGATAGGATGCGAGTATACCAAAAATGTGAAATACTAAGTCTTGTAGAAACTATAGAAAAAGCGCATAAGGCACTAAATAAATTGACTGAAAAAAAGATGGCAGATGTATTTCAATGCCTGACACAACTACAGGAAGCAGCAATTGCGGCCGGAAATTTGCTGGAAGCATCAGATGAAAGTACCGAAGAAATTGTTAAGAAGCTAGAAACATATTGTGAAGAGGTTTATCGATATAGCGAAGCGGAAAATATGCAGAAAAAGAAAGAAATACTTGGGCATATGATTGATAATATTACGATTATAAAAAATAAAATTTTAAATGAAATAAGAGATGATAAATTAGAAATTGTTTTTTTGCCTTATAAAGCAGATATGTGGACAAGTCTTGCAACTATTTGGAAAGCAGCGCAAAAAGATAGCGATTGTAATGTCAAGGTGGTTCCAATACCATATTATGATATAACAAATATAAATG
>CALWLO010000109.1 GCA_944381545.1 uncultured Acetatifactor sp.
TTTTAAACAGCCTGCCGAAATCGGCCCTGGCTCCGCTTTTTATCGTATGGCTCGGCACCGGCAGCACCACCATCGTGGTGGCTGGCATCTCCGTAGCCCTGTTTGGCTCCATCATCAGCTTTTACACGGGCTTTCAGCAGGTGGACAGTGAAAAGGTCACCCTGATCTATACCCTGGGCGGCAAAAAAGGGGACGCTTTCCGCAAGGTTATCCTGCCAGGCTCCATCCCCATCATGCTCAGTACGACCAAGGTGAATATCGGCCTGGCGCTGGTGGGCGTTATCATCGGAGAATTTCTGGCCGCCAGAGAGGGACTGGGATACCTGATTATTTACGGCAGTCAGGTGTTCCAGCTGAATCTGGTGATCACCAGCATTCTGATCCTATGCCTCATTGCCATGGGCTTCTATAAGGGCATCCAGTATATTGAGCATCGGATCCGGAAACAGCTGAAAATGTAAGATTGACTTTCCGATTATGATGTGATACACTTTCCACAGAAACACTTCAATGATTTAAAGCGTTAGTGTTTTACGCTTTAAATCGATCAAATATACATAAGAAAGGATTATGTACCATGTTAAAACTCATTATTCTGATTCTTTACTTTGGCGTACTCATCGGCATCGGCCTTTACTGCCGTAAAAACGCCACAGATGTAAACGGCTTTGTGCTGGGCGGACGTTCTGTTGGCCCTTGGCTGACCGCTTTTGCTTACGGCACCTCCTATTTTTCTGCGGTGGTGTTTGTCGGCTACGCAGGGCAGTTTGGCTGGAAATACGGTATTGCCGCCACCTGGGCCGGCATCGGCAACGCTGTCATCGGTTCCATGCTGGCCTGGGTCGTGCTGGGCAGGCGTACCCGGATCATGACACAGCATCTGGATTCTGCCACCATGCCCCAGTTTTTCGGACAGCGCTTTAACAGCAAACCGCTGAAGATTGCGGCATCGGTCATTATTTTCATCTTCCTGATCCCTTATACCGCATCTCTGTATAACGGTCTCTCCCGGCTGTTCGGTATGGCCTTTGATATTGATTATTCGGTCTGCATCATCCTGATGGCAGTACTGACAGCCATTTATGTTATCGCCGGAGGTTATATGGCTACCGCCATCAATGACTTTATCCAGGGAATCATCATGCTCTTCGGTATTGTCACTGTCATCGTGGCCGTACTGAAAAGCAAGGGGGGCTTCATGGCTGCCTATGAGGGACTGGCACGCATCACCGATCCGACGGTCACCGAGACACCCGGCATCTTTGCTTCTTTCTTCGGCCCGGATCCTGTGAATCTGCTGTTTGTGGTCATCCTGACCTCCCTGGGCACCTGGGGATTGCCCCAGATGGTGCAGAAGTTCTACGCCATCAATAATGAGGATTCCATTAAGAAGGGAACCATCATCTCCACGCTGTTTGCACTGGTGGTAGCAGGAGGCTGCTATTTCCTGGGCGGCTTCGGCAGATTATTTTCTGATCAGATCGATATTGCCGCAGACGGCTATGATTCCGTAATCCCTGCCATGCTGCAGGATCTGGGGCCTGCCCTGATTGCGCTGGTAGTCATATTGGTACTGTCCGCTTCCATGTCCACCTTAAGCTCCCTGGTCATTGTTTCCAGTTCTACTCTGACCATCGACTTTTTAAAAGAAACCTGTATGAAGCGGATGAGTGAAAAGAAACAGCTTCTGCTGATCCGGATCCTGGTAGTGGTGTTTATTGCCATCTCCTCTGTGCTGGCCCTCATTCAGTACAAGAGCTCTATTACCTTTATCGCACAGCTTATGGGTATCTCCTGGGGTGCATTGGCCGGTGCCTTTCTGGCGCCCTTCCTGTACGCCCTGTACTGGAAGAAGACCACCAAAGCCGCCTGCTGGGTATCCTTTATCTTTGGCTCCGGCCTGATGCTGGTAGATATGTTTGCCCCCGGTATCCTGCCGCCCATCATGCAGTCCCCTATCAACTGCGGCGCCATCGCCATGCTGGCAGGCCTGGTCATCGTACCGGTGGTGAGCCTGTTTACGCCGGGGCCGGATCAGAAGCTGGTGGAGGAAACTTTTGCCTGCTACAATAAAGATACGGTGGTAAAACAGTCCACAGCGCTTGGGAAATAGGTATTTGCCGCTAAAAAAGGAACTGCTGCGGATGCGGCGGTTCCTTTTTTATAGCTATATAACTTTTCCATTGAAAGATTTAATCAAGCGGAGTCTCCCAGCGTGTCAACATCGTCCTGCGTACTTTTATCCCTGATTCTGCTGGGCCACCAGCCGGTCTGCGCCGTATTTCCTGCGCAGGGCAGGCTTCTCTATCTTACCTGTGGCGTTCCGGGGCACCTCTGCAAAAATAATTTTCTTGGGTCTCTTATACCGGGGCAGTTCCGTGCAGTAATTCATGATCTCCTCTTCACTGCAGGTCATTCCCTCCTTGACAGAGATAATGGCGCCGGTAATCTCTCCCAGACGCTTGTCCGGCAGACCGATCACAGCCACATCCTTCACCTTCTCATAGGCGCTCAAGAAATTCTCAATCTGTACCGGGTAAATATTTTCGCCTCCGCTGACGATCACATCCTTTTTCCGGTCCACTAGGAAGATAAAGCCGTCCTCATCCTGCATGGCCATATCCCCGGTACACAGCCAACCGTCCTTCAGTACAGCCGCCGTAGCTTCCGGGTCGTTATAATAGCAGGTCATGACACCGGGGCCCTTGACACAGAGCTCCCCCACTTCTCCCTGGGACACCGGCTGCCCATTCTCATCCACAATCTTGCATTTCCAGCGGTAGCCGGGCACACCGATGGCCCCTACCTTATGGATATTTTCTATTCCCAGATGGACACAGCCCGGTCCTGTGGATTCCGACAGGCCGTAGTTGGTATCATACAGGTGATGGGGAAAATATTCTTTCCAGTGCTTAATCAGAGAGGGGGGCACCGGCTGGGCACCAATATGCATCAGTCTCCACTGCTCCAGATCATAGTCCTCCAGCTTCAGATCCCCCCGATCCAGGCTGTCCAGGATATCCTGCGCCCAAGGCACCAGCAGCCAGACAATGGTGCAGTGTTCTTTGGATATGGCATCCAGAATGATCTCCGGCGTAGTTCCCTTGAGAAGCACCGCCTTGCTGCCTGCACACAGGCTGCCCATCCAATGAAACTTAGCGCCGGTATGGTACAGGGGCGGAATGCATAAAAAGACATCGTTTCTATCGGTCAGATGGTGCTTCTGCTCCATCTGCGCCGCCTGCATCAGGCTCTCATGATTGTGCAGGATCGCCTTGGGAAAGCCTGTTGTACCCGAGGAAAAATAGATGGCGGCATCGTCGTCCTCCTCTAAACGGATCAGCGGCGGCTGGCTGGAGCAGTCTGCCACCAGCTCCCGGTAGCTCTCCGCAAAGGTGGGACAGCCGTCTCCCACATAAATCAGCAGTCTGCCCTTGCTAAGCTGCTCCTCAATGGCCTCAATGCGGCCGATAAACTCCGGCCCGAAAAACAGAATATGTACCTCCGCCAGATCTGCACAGTACTGGATCTCCTTGGAGTCAAAACGGAAATTAAAGGGAACGGCAATGGCTCCCGTTTTTAATATCCCAAAATAAATCGGCAGCCACTCCAGACAGTTAAACATCAGGATCGCCACCCGGTCTCCCTTCTGAATGCCCCTCTCCAGCAGCATATTCGCCACCCGGTTGGCTTTCTCATCAAAGACGCTCCAGGTGATCTCTCTTCTATAGGGTACGGAAGAGGTCTGCTGTACCAGATCGTACTCCTTCCACGTAGTACGCTTGGTATCCCTGATCGTGGGGTTCAACTCCACCAGCGCCACTTCCTCCCCATATAACTTGTGATTTCTCTCCAATAAATCCGTAACCGGCATGATCCTTATCCTTTCCGTATTCCTTTTCTTTGACGCTTTAAAGCGATATATCATATGATACTATACCGCTGCTGAAAAGTCAATGGATAAGTCTCTACCGGGCATTGATGATGGCATCCCGGACATTGGGACAGGTCCATTCACAGGTCGTACGGTCAATAATCTTCATGGAACCGCCGTCATCCCAATAAATACAGGTGATACCATACTCCCCGGCAGTTTCCACAAAGTATTTCACATAGACCGCCCGGTTTTCCTCATTGCCGCTCATATCCTGGGCACCGAACTCTCCGATGATGACCGGGACATTCCAACCGCTTGCATACTGATTAATCCGTTCAAAAAGCGCATCTATTTCCGCCTTATCCTCTTCGGTTCCCCAGTCCCGCTCCGGCACCTTTCCGGCCTGTGCGGTAAACCAGCTGGGATCATAAATATGGTTTTCCATGATGATATGATCCTTGGCACTGTCCTCAGGAATACAGAAGTTCTGCAGATTCCTCTCCTGGCAGTTGCAGGCATAGGTGCAGACGATCAGATTCCTCTGTGCATTGTTTCCTCCGGTTGCCCTTACGGTATCCACAAATAACTGATTGAACCGGTTCAGGACTGCATAGCTTTCCGCATCGGTGGTATTCCAGCTGTTATGTTCGTCGAGAATTTCATTAAAGCCCTCAAACAGCAGATGATTGTCATACTCCTTAAAATGTTCTGCAATCTGCCGCCACAACGCCTCATACTGCCCGCTGTAGCTTTCCCAGCTTTCGGCGGTCGCTTTCAGCCAGCCGTCGCCGCCCGTATCATGATGCAGATTGATGATGCAGTACATATCCTTTCCGATGACATAATCAACCACCTCGGTAACTCGTTTCAGCCAGTCTTCCTCAATGGTATAATCCTCCGGATCAAAGCGGAGATTCCAGGTAACCGGTACTCTGACCGTATGAAACCCGCCCTCCTTGACAGCCTGTATCAGTTCCTTCGTAACGGCAGGATTTCCCCAGGATTTTTCCACCTCTTCCGGAGCATAGTCCCTGGTAAATTCGCCTGTACTGTCAAGTGCATTGCCGAGATTCCAGCCTTCCTTCATATCTTTTACGGTGGTAAATGCGTCTGCAAATTCGTACACTGTAATTTCCTCCTTCTGCCTTCCTGTTTCTTCTGATTGCTGCCCCGCCGCTTGCTCTTCCTGCGTTACCTCCCGTTGCTGCACGGTATATATTTCCTCCGCTGTATCTGAAATGCTATTGTTGCATGCGCACAGCAGCATTACCATGACCCCAGAGAGAATTTCTAATTACTGCAATTTTCATTATAATCAAAATACCACATTTCGCAAGTGTATCATTTAACCTGTTTTCTCATCTCTATATTAGCCGAAATTCTTGACCTTAACGGAATTATAGATTACGATTATTTCAACAAAAATATAGAAGGAGCCCGGCCCCATGATCATTGATATGCATACCCACATATTTCCTGCGCATATTGCCGCAGGAGCCATCGAGAAACTGGGCACGGCAGCCCATATCCGGCCTCACACGGACGGCACCCTGTTCGGTCTCATGGTTTCCATGCAGCATAGCCATATTGCCTGCAGTGTGACACAGCCGGCCGTGACCAATCCGGATAAAGTAGAGCATCTGAATAACACTCTCATACAAAAGCTGCTGCCCCTGCAGGGCATCATCCCCTTTGGCGGCATGCACCCGGACTATCCCCATGTCCGCAGGGAGCTGCTCCGGCTCAAAGCCGCCGGTATCAAGGGGATCAAGCTCCATCCCGCCTATCAGCGGGCTGATCTGGATGATCCCAGATATCTGAAAATCCTGTATGAGGCCTCCGATCTGGATATGATCGTACTGACCCACGCCGGTGTGGATATCAGCGTCAGCGGCTACGATTATGCCTCCGTGGAGCATGTGCTCCATGTACTGAAAGAGGTGCAGCCCCGAAAGCTGGTACTGGCCCATATGGGCGGCTGGGGCAACTGGGATCAGGTGGAAAGCGAGCTGGCAGGAGCGCCTGTCTGGCTGGATACTGCCTTTACCTTTGGCTGTCTGGATCCCTATCCCGGTCGTCAGCCCTCCCCTTATAAAAACAAGGTTCTTTCCCCTGAAGATTTCGTCCGCCTCTCCCGCAGGCACGGCATAGACAGGATCCTGTTCGGCACCGATTCCCCCTGGCAGGACCAGGGAGATTATGTAATGCGGCTGAGGGCCATGGATCTGACGAAAAAGGAACAGTCAGCGATTCTGTATGAAAATGCAGCAAGACTGCTGGAGCTTTGATCCGCCTCCATTCTCAACCATATACAAAATCCACGCCTGCCGGGCTTTATGATTTTCCCTGACAAGCGTGGATCAGACTTATCGTCTGCTATCTTCCCTTATGTAATTGTTAGCGGTACAGATCTCTCTTATCAATGACTCTGACAGCCTTGCCCTCGCTTCTGGTGATGGTCTTAGGCTCAACCACCTTCACATCCACCTTGATGCCCAGCATGGACTTTAAGCCCGCTACGATCTGCTTTTCCCTTGCGGCAATATTCAGATTCGGTTCCGCCGCCATCTCCGGGGTCAGTTCCACCTGTACCTCAATGGTGTCATTGTTGCCGATACGGTCAACCACAATCTGATAATTGGCCTGATAGCCCTGATTCAGCAGCACTGCTTCAATCTGGGACGGCCATACATTTACACCCTTTACCACCATCATATCATCGCTTCTGCCCATGGGCTTATGCATACGGATATGGGTACGTCCGCAGGAACACTTCTTTCTGGTCAGGTAGCACAGATCCCTGGTACGGTAACGCAGCAGCGGAAAGGCTTTCTTAGTGATACAGGTAAATACCAGCTCGCCCACCTCGCCCTCGGGCAGCACTTCACCGGTATCAGGATTGATGATCTCGGGAATAAAATGATCCTCCTGCACATGCATACCCGCCTGCTCTTCACACTCGAAAGACACGCCGGGACCGGAGATCTCTGTCAAGCCATAAATATCATAGGCCTTAATACCCAAAGACTCCTCAATATTATGACGCATCTCCTCCGTCCAAGGCTCTGCACCGAAGATACCAGCCTTCAGCTTGATCTGGTCTCTAAGACCCCTCTCGTTGATGGCCTCGCCTAAATTAGCTGCATAGGATGGCGTACAGCAGATAATGGTAGATCCCAGATCCATCATAAACTGCAGCTGACGCTCCGTATTGCCGGAGGACATAGGCAGAGTCAGGCACCCCACTTTATGGGAACCGCCGTTTAAGCCGGGACCGCCGGTAAACAGGCCGTAGCCGTAGCACACATGGCATACATCCTCCTTAGTGCCCCCTGCCGCCACGATGGCTCTGGCACAGCATTCATCCCACAGATCGATATCCTCCTGGGTATAAAAAGCAACGACCCGGCGGCCTGTGGTACCGCTGGTGGACTGGATCCGCACGCATTCTGACAGAGGCACGCCCAGCAAGCCGTAGGGGTACTGATCTCTCAGATCATCCTTGGTGATAAAGGGCAGCTTATGCAGATCCTCAATCCCATGGATATCCTCCGGCTTTAATCCCGCCTCATCCATCCTGTTCCGATAAAATGCCACGTTTTCATACACATGCTTTACCTGAGCCACAAGACGCTCACTCTGCAGAGCCTGAAGCTGCTGAAGCGGCATCGTCTCAATCTCCGGCTGATAATAATTTCCCATCTTCCTTCTCTCCTGTCCTTTTTGTGCAATCTCTCTGATTGCCGTGTATTTTCCTGCAAACAGCCAGTCCGAAAATACATCTATCCGAACATCCGGCGGCTGCCATACCGATCCTGTTAAGCCCCGTATTCCCGTCCCAAGGCAAAGGCCTTTTTATTCAGCTCCAGAAACTTTGCCGGCACACAGTCCTCTATGGCCTGCTCCCATTTCTCCACCGGGATATCAAAATACCGGGACAGCCGGCCCATCAGCACGATGTTCACCGCCTTGGCGGAACCGGCCTGCTCTGCCAGCGCCAGACAATCCATGGCATCCACTGAGATTCCCAGCTTTTCCAACTTTTCTATTAGCGCCTGAGGATACTCAGCAGCGCCTGTAATCACCGGCATGGGATCAATTTCCTGCGTGCTTACCACGATACGTCCGTCCGGCTTTAAATACTCTACATAACGGGCGGCTTCCAGCTTTTCAAAGGATACAATAAAATCCGCCTGTCCTTTATCAATAATCGGAGAATAAACCTTTTCCCCAAACCGCACATAAGTCACCACACTGCCGCCCCTCTGACTCATGCCGTGTACCTCGGAAACCTTTACGTCATACCCCTGCGTCAGCAGCAGATGTCCCAGCAGCTTACTGGCCAGCAGGGATCCCTGTCCTCCTACGCCCACTATCATAATGTTCTTTGTCATGTCTTCCTCCTCGCCTTTATTCCTGTGACTGCAGTGCCCCGAACTTACACAGCTGCTTACATACACCGCAGCCCACACATAAGGTGGTATCAATAACAGCCTTGCCATCCTTCATGCTGATGGACGGGCAGCCCAAACGCATACAGGACTTACAGCCCACACATTTATCGCAGTCCACCTTCAGGGGCTTCTCATGCTTCACATATTTCAGGAGGACGCAGGGCCTGCGGCTGATAATGACGGAAGGCTCCGCTGCGGCCAGCTCCTGTTTGAGAACCCTGTCGCACTCTGCCAGGTCATAGGGATCCACCACCGTCACCCGGGCAAAGCCCAGAGCACGGCACAGTTCTTCCAAATTGATCTTCCCTGCCGGATCTCCTTTGATATTATAGCCGGTGGTGGGATTCTGCTGATGTCCCGTCATACCGGTGATGGAATTATCCAGGATAATTACCGTGGAATTGCTTTGGTTATAGGCGATATTGGCCAGACCGGTCATACCGGAATGCATAAAGGTGGAATCGCCGATCACCGCCACCGTTCTGCCCTCGCTCTCCTCTCCCAGAGCCTTGTTAAAGCCGTGGATGGAGCTGATGGAGGCGCCCATGCACAGAGTCACATCCATAGCGCTTAAAGGGGCTACGGCGCCCAGCGTATAACAGCCGATATCCCCCAGCACCGTACACTTATTCTGTTTCAACGTATAGAACAAGCCTCTGTGGGGACAGCCGGAGCACATCACGGGCGGTCTGCCGGGCAGAGCCTCCTCCAGACGCTTTACCGGGGATAACGCTACCCCCAGCTTCTCCGCCACCATATTCTGGGAATATTCACCC
>CALWLO010000110.1 GCA_944381545.1 uncultured Acetatifactor sp.
GGAGCCCGCACAAAAAAGTCCGTGGCGCCAATATATTTCATAATATTAATCTCTTCCTTCCTCACAGAGATACCGGTGTTCACCGTATTGCTGATGAGGAATACGGATACTGCCAGCAGCATCACAATAATCCCCATGGAGACATAACCGATCAGCAGATTCATCCCGGTCAGGGTGTCGGCCAGCGAGGATAAATGATTTACCAGGCGTACGCCTTCAATGGATTCCAGATAAGTCACCAGCGCATCCTGCATGGAGACATCATTCAGATATACGGTATAATTCATATAGCCTTTCAGCGGATTTTCCGGATAACCTGCAATAAACTCATCCACCCGGTCTCCGAAATAGATCTTCTGATAATCCTCCCACGCTTCCTCCTCCGAGGTATACACCACCTTGGCCACCTCGGCCCGGCTTTGAATCATCCGGCCGATCTCTTCTATCCGGGCATCGGTAATATCCTCGTCAAAAAATACGGTAACGCACACATTCTCCTCTGCATTCTGCACAATATGCTGAAAATTTGACACAATGGCATAAAAAATGCCAAATAAGAACAGGCATGCGGAAATAGTGGCAATGGATGCCAGAGAATACCATTTGTTCCGGAACAGATTCCGAAAGCCTTGCTGAATGGTATATAAAAATGTACTAATCTTCATCGTCTATATATGCCCCTTCCTCTTCATCGCTGATGATCACGCCCTTCTTCATGGTAACCACACGCTTCTGCATGGCATTGACGATCTCACGGTTATGGGTAACTACCACCACTGTGGTGCCCGCCTCATTAATCTCCTCTAACAGCTTCATGATCTCCCAGGAATTCTTGGGATCCAGATTACCGGTGGGCTCGTCCGCCAGCAGGATGGAAGGATTATTGATCAGCGCTCTGGCCAAAGCCACCCTTTGCTGCTCGCCGCCGGAAAGCTGTCTGGTCTTCGCCTTATATTTACCGGCCAGACCAACGGTAGCCAGGATCGCAGGAACATTCCTTCTGATCTCTCTGGAGGGCGTCTCCACAATTCGCTGGGCAAAAGCCACGTTCTCATAGACATTCCTGTCATTCAGCAGACGGAAATCCTGAAATACCACACCTAAATTGCGGCGCAGCTTTGGAATTTCCCGGCGGCGCAGCTTCGCCAGATCCCTGCCCATGACACAGACCTGCCCGGAGGTAGCCGTCAGCTCCCTTAACAGCAGCCTGATCAGCGTGGACTTTCCGGAACCGCTGTCTCCTACGATAAATACAAATTCCCCTCTGTGTATATTCAGAGAAATCCCGTTCAGCGCCGGCGATCCGGTGGAATAGGATTTACTGACATTATCCAGGCAGATCACTCCCCGTTCCTCAATGAACTGCTCCTGCCTCTTTCTTAACTCTTCTTTCCTCGTCATGTATTTTCTCCAAAAAATATGTACTAAAATTCATAGTTTTCCATGTATTTCATGTATTTTACCACCATCAGCGCAATCTTAAAGGTGATGGCGTCTTCGAATACCCGCAGATCCAGGCCGGTGCTCTTCTGCAGCTTATCCAGCCGGTAGACCAGCGTATTCCTGTGAATAAACAGCTGTCTGGAGGTCTCAGACACATTCAGGCTGTTTTCAAAGAACTTATAAATCGTTGTCAGGGTCTCCTCATCAAATTCATCAGGGCTTTTCCCTCCGAAAATCTCCCGGATAAACATCTTGCACAACGGAATCGGCAGCTGATAGATCAGCCTTCCGATACCCAGCTCACTGTACGCAATAATATCCCTTTCATCAAAGAATATCTTGCCTACATTCAGCGCCATCTTAGCCTCCTTGTAAGAGCTTCTAACCTCCTTTATCTCCTTGACTACCGTACCATAGGCAATATGTACCTCCTTCAGGCCGTCCTTCTGCAGCGCACTGCAAAGTCCTCTGGCCGCTTTATCAATTTCCTTGCTGCTGTCTGATTCCGACAGATCCTTAACCACAATCACATTATTTTCATCCACTGCGGTGATAAAATCCTTGCTGTTGCTGCCAAAATAAGCTCTTGCCAGTTCCAGCGCATTATTGTCCTTGCCATTCTCGGACTCCACAATCATCACAACCCGGGCCACATCCGTCTGGATGTGCAGCTTCTTCGCCCGGCTGTAGATATCCACCAGAAGCAGATTATCCAACAAAAGGTTCTTAATGAAATTATCCTTATCAAACCGCTCCTTATATGCCACCAGCATATTTTGAATCTGGAAAGCGCTCAGCTTTCCAATCGTATATACATCCTCACCGCTGCCGGCAATTACCAGCACATATTCCAGCTGCTGTTCATCATATACCTTGAAAAACTGATATCCCTGGATCTCCTGGGAGTCTGCAGGAGACTTGGCGAATTCCACTGCGGCCCTGCTGCTGGCGGACATGTCCGCCGTATAAGCCACCGGCTTACCGTCCACATCCATCACGCAGATATCAACCCTGGCGATTCCTTTCAAGCCATCAATGGTGTTCTGCAAAATCTGATTTGATATCATATTCCTACTCCTTTTCCTGTGTGAAATACCGTAACAGTTCAGCCATAACCTGAATGGCAAGCAAATCATGCTTGCATGAATTTGCTTGTTTTACAGGTTATGAGATGAGCGCCTGTATATGAGCAAAGTTAGCTGCGAAGCAGCGGGAAAGCACGCAGATGTATCTGCAGGGGCGCCTTTGCGAATGGCGCAGGCCAACTGTTACGAAATACCCGATCTTCGGTGAATGCGCTTTGGTAAAATCGCCGAAAATACCATTTAATACAAATTTACAAAAAAATCACAGAAAACGCAATAGGTTTTTGTGAAAAATTAATGGAAAGTTCTCCGAACTTTCCTATACAATAAAAAAGGCGGCCGGCTTCTTTTCATGCCCCGCCACCTCTATAGTCAGCATAATAAACAATCCGTTACAGGCGAATATCCATATTACCGCCCACTGCCGGATTTACACTGCGCTCCATCGCCGCAGCATCTATCATCTGTACCATACCTGCACCAAGATCTTCCCCCAGATCGATGGATCTGCTCAGCATCTCAATCCCCACCCGGGACTGCACGTCTGTAATGGCTAAATTCATTGATAATCCTGCTATATCCATAGCTATCCCCCTTTAAATCCGAAGCCGGGGCCTGCTCAGCTCCCGCTATGCCTGGCTTCCTGCTTCTGCTTTCTGGATAAGTCTATTTTAGCATATCCCAGCTGTTTTGCCAAGAGGAAAATGTTCCCGCTGGGGCCTGCAGCAGATCAGCTTACCTTACATGACGATCTGCAGCGCCATTACCGCCACGCAGACCAGCATACCCAGAGCCAGAGGAATGCTGATCAATCTGCCGCCCTGTCCCTTACGGTTCTTCCAGAGCGCTTTCAGATCCTCTTTATGTCCCTCCCGTCCTGCAATCCAGGCCAGTACGCATCCTGCCAGAGGCGTACACAAGGTCGCCAGAAATAGATACACAGAGATCGTCAGCCATATCTCCTGGGTTCCCAGACTGCTCTCCGTCGCAGCCATCAGCTCTCCCATACTGCCGCTGGTCAAAGCGTCCAGGGCATACATCAGAACAGTGGACAGGGCATTGACACAGAAATGGGCAATAAATGCGGGAAGCATGCTCCCTGTGGCTTCCACCAGCAGGGCCAGCGCCACGCCAATGACAAAGGCATAGCCCGTCTGATTCAGATTCATATGCATCAGGCCAAAGAGCAGACCGCTCAGCAGTATGGCCTTTATGCCGCCGCCCTGCTGCCGGTAGCTCTGATAAATCACTCCCCGAAAGACCAGTTCCTCGGAAAAAGGCACATACACCGCTATGCCCAGCAGCATCCCCCAGAGAGGCAGGCTAAGGATCTGCCCGCTCATCCCGGCAACCACATTGTCGGTAAAAAGCAGGGAGAGGGCATTAGCCACCGTTACCAAAGGCTCCATCAGCAGGGTAAACAGCACCGTCATCAGAGCCGTGGAGATATGCACCCGCTTCAGACGGCAGAAGCTCCCGGGATGGGTTCCGGTTACCAGCAAAAACAGCACCGCCGGAAGCCAAATCGATATCTCCGACACAAGGATATTCCCTATTATATTTTCCAACACCACATCCAGCAGATGTGTATAGGAGGCCAGAAGGCTCAATCCCGCATGAGATACAACAATCACCAGGAACAGCCAGTTTGCTCTTTTTGTATTCATTTTTTCCGTATTACCTTCTCTGTAATTTCTATTTTTCCTGCTTTCAGCAGATGTCCCACTGCGCGCTTGAATTCATTTTTGCTCATTCCGGTTTCCCGCAGGATAATGGCCGGGGATACCCTGTCATTAAAGGGCAGTACTCCTTCATAGCTGTCCAAAAGCTCCAGCACCCTCTCCGCATCCTTATGGATCTGCAGATAGGATTTCTCCCGGATGCTCAGCACCAATCTGCCGTCGGGCTGCACCCTGGTAACCCTAGCCCGAACGTCCTCTCCTAAATCCACCCGGCCGTAAAGCTCCTTTTTCGGGATCAGGGCGGAGTAAAGATTGTCCACCGCCACAAATACGCCGAACTCCTCGCTGGAAGCATACGCCCTGCCAATTACCTGATCCTGGACGTGATAGGGGCTGTCCGACTGAAGATTATGATAAACATTCATGGTAGCGCACAGACGCTGGCTCTTATCCACATAAAGAGAAACCAGAACCTTATCCCCCTCTTTTACCTTCTTTACCTGCTCCCGAAAAGGCAGAAGCAAATCCTTCTCCAGCCCCCAATCCAGAAAGGCTCCGATCCTGCCAGTCTGCGCCACTGTCAGCTCCGCCACCTCTCCCATCACCAGCTTGGGCACATTGGTGGTGGCGATCAGGCGATCCTTAGAATCCTTGTATATAAATACCTCCAAAGGATCCCCGATGGCCGCTCCTTCCGGCACCTGTCTGCCCGGCAGCAGCACACGGTTCTCCGTATCCCCGGGATCCTCTGCCAGATACACGCCGAAATCTACCTTTTTGACAATATATAATATCTGCCTTTCGCCTAACCTCATCTTTCCCTCCTGGTAAACTCCACTATCGCATAGGGCTTGCCCTTCCTGCTGCGCAGGGAAACAATACACAGCTGGGGTGATCTCACCACATAGGGAATCAGCTCGTCTCCCAGGTGTGCCTGCATCTTATATTCCGCCCGCATCTGCCCGATGGCAAAATCAGCGGCCAGGCTGTTCATGGCAATATCCACAAACTGTCCGTTGTTCACATGTTTATTGGTATCCAGATGATGCTTCCTCACGACTATCGGATCTTCCTGCACGCCGCCCTCCGGCACAGCGATCTTTCTGCCTGCGTACTCCATGGGAAGACGCTCCTCCAGTTCATAGGCCTGCTTCATCCGTTCTGTGGGATAAGCCATGGTCTGCTGCTGCAGATTCAGCAATGTCCACAGAGAGTTGGCCCTGGCCAGCACCTCCCCGTCTGCAGTCCTCATAATGAAATTACGGTATCCCAGGCACCCTTTAAAGGCATAGGGGAAAGTACCCGTCACCACCTCTTCACACAGCCTCGGATAACGATCCACCACGATCTGCCATGACGACAGCACCCATACCAGGTTATGCTCCAGCAGGTATTTGCCGCCCACGCCAAGAGCCTCCGACTGGAACGTGGAAGCATCCTGAAAATAATTCAGCAGCGCTCCCAAAGTCAGAACCGCCCTGTCATCACATTCACTGTATCGTATTCGACTATTAAAAGTATACATAACCCGCCTTCCTTCAGCAAATATATCTGCCCACCAGGGGAATCCGCCGCAGCAGTGCCGCCGCAGCGCCGCAAAGTACAAATGTCAGCAGCGCAAGCAGCGGTACTCCCGCCGCCACAGGAACCATGGCGCTGTGGATTCCCAAGGGCTCTAACAGCTCGATCACACCGATATGCAACAGATAGACGCCCAGCGTCCCCTGGGACACTTCCGCAATGGCTGCGCTGCTCCTCCTGCCCCACCGGTGCCTCCCGGCTTTCTCGGTTACAAACAGAAATACCGCCACCACAATCAGAAAAGTAAAAAGTCCGAAGCTGTCATAGATCACTCCATTGGGAATACCGTCCCGAATGGACTGTGCATTGCTGATCAGAATATTCGCAGCCGCTCCCGGAATCACTGCCAGATAGAAAAATTTATGATATTTTTGAGGAATCCCCACATGCGCAATATAGTAACCCAACACAAAATACCCTAGATAACTGCAGGCCATCTGGATCTCTCCAAGTTCCAGGAGATGCAGCAGCTCCCCGTTTTTTACAAAGGTAATGACGGTGGTACGCAGCACCTGCAGCACCACAAACAATGCGAGAAAATATTGAACATTCCGTTTTTGCGCATGTAAGATCCAGCTGCGCAGCACCGGAAGCAGCACATAGATGCCTACCAGCATAGGCAGATACCACAGATGATACCGTCCCGACGCCATCTCCTTTAGGATCTCTTTCCCTGTCAGATTGGAAAAACCATAAAAATAACAGTCCAACAGACCGTACGCCCCGCTCCAGAGCAGATAGAGAATCACCAGCCGCAGGATGTTGCGCCGGTAAAGCCGCTTTACATCCAGCTTACGGGCAGGATCCAGAAAGATAGCCCCGCTGAGCATGACAAAAACAGGGACGCCAAAGCGGAAGCAGGCATCATATCCATTGACAATCTTCCATTCCATGCCGGCAATCGGCAGTTCATACCAGTACTGTGCCGCACTGTGCAGCATCACTACGCTGAAGGCGGCCAGAATCCGCAGCAGATCATAGGGTACATTTCTGTTTTGTGACTTTGCATCCATAAGCGGCCTCCTTGCGTTTTTCCGTTGAAATTGATTATCTCATAATGAACGGGGCTTGTCAATCCAGCAACAGGTTATGGTACAGGCATAAAGTAACAGTTCAGCCCTCAGCATTCATAAAAGCGCCTGCTCTGGCCGACGTGTGAACGGTAACAAAAAATACTCCCACAGCTTTCACTTCTGGGAGTATTCTCTCGCAGCGCTACCAGGATTCGAACCTGGAAAATGACGGAGTCAGAGTCCGTTGCCTTACCGTTTGGCGATAGCGCTATATTTAACTACTTGATGAATTATACACGAAGTATATCCATTTGACAAGAGGAAAATGCAAAAAATTACAAAAAAATTTTAAAAAAATGTAACAGGGTGCTGCAGGGACAAACCCTGTCAGCACCCTTGATTCCTGTCAACTAAACCTCAAAGGTCAGATCGCCGTAGGAAGGAACGGGCCATACCTTCTTATCCACCATCATTTCCAGTTCATCCACAGGAGTGCGCAACGCATCCATTGCTGCTTTCACGGTATCCTTGTAAAAGAATGCCTGTGCCTTGACATCTGTCATACCGGAAGCCTCCGCTGTAACCTTTTCCAGCTCCTTCAGCGCTTTTCTGGCAGCCGTCAGCTTGGCGCTTACCTCACTCAGAATCTCTGCCTGTACGGATGCATCCGCACCGGCTTCCTTCACCGCAATTACGGTATCTGCCAGAGTCTTGGTATACTCCATCACCGCAGGGATATACTTCTTGCTGGCCATATTGATCATCGTCAGCGCCTCGATGTTCAGGGTCTTGGCATAGGTCTCGTAGATGATCTCCTCACGGGACTCCAGCTCCACCCTTGTGAAAATACCGAACCTCTCAAACAGCTTAATTGCCTTATCCGTGGTCAAAGTGCTTGCTGCCTCCACCATGGACTTGATGTTGGGCAGACCCCGGCGCTCGGCCTCTTCCACCCACTCCTCAGAGTAACCGTCTCCGTTAAAAATAATTCTCTGATGCTTGGTCATATATTCCTTGATCAGATCATGTACAGCCAGATCAAAATCATCGGCTTTCTCCAGAATATCCGCCGCCTCGCAGAAGGCTTCTGCCACAATCGCATTCAGCGTGGTATTCGGGCTTGCAATAGAATCCGCAGAACCCACCATACGGAACTCGAACTTGTTACCGGTAAAAGCAAAGGGTGAGGTTCTGTTACGGTCAGTAGCATCCTTCTCAAAATCAGGCAGTGTGGATACACCGGTCTCCAGCTTACCGCCTGCAATCAGATGTGCCGCTTCCCCTGTCTCCACCAACTGTCTCACCACATCGTCCAGCTGTTCGCCCAGGAACATGGAGATAATAGCGGGAGGCGCCTCGTTAGCTCCCAGTCTGTGGTCATTGCCCACATCCGATGCGCTCTGACGCAGCAGATCTGCATGGGTATCCACAGCCTTCATGATGCAGGCCAGCACCAGCAGAAACTGCACATTCTCGTTAGGAGTCTCACCGGGATCCAGCAGATTCACGCCATTGTCCGTTCCCAGTGACCAGTTATTATGTTTACCGGAACCGTTTACTCCGGCGAAAGGCTTCTCATGCAGCAGACAGGTCATACCGTGACGGCCCGCCACCTTCTTCATGGTCTCCATTACCAGCTGGTTATGATCCACTGCGATATTAGCGGTCTCATAGATCGGAGCCAGCTCGTGCTGGGCAGGAGCCACCTCATTATGCTGTGTCTTAGCGGTTACGCCCAGCTTCCACAGTTCAATATTCAGATCCTTCATGTAGGCGCCGATACGCTCCCGGATGGTGCCGAAGTAATGATCCTCCAGCTCCTGACCCTTAGGTGCAGGTGCGCCGAACAGCGTACGTCCGGCAAAGATCAGATCCTCCCGCTGCAGATATTTCTCGCGGTCCACCAGGAAATATTCCTGCTCCGGCCCCACACTGGCCACCACCTTGGTTGCCTCCGTGTTGCCGAACAGACGCACGATACGCAGGGCCTGCTGGCTGACTGCTTCCATGGAACGCAGCAGAGGGGTCTTCTTATCCAGCGCTTCACCGGTATAGGAACAGAATGCCGTAGGAATACACAGGATCACACCGGTGGCATCCTCTTTTAAGAAAGCAGGGGAGGTAATATCCCATGCCGTATAGCCTCTTGCCTCAAA
>CALWLO010000111.1 GCA_944381545.1 uncultured Acetatifactor sp.
AAGTGCAAAATAATCCCCCTGCATACCGCAAGCCCTGCTTGCGATACTGCCCAAATAGAAACGTGAAAAATCTCTGATTTTTCACACGGTATACTTCCGATTCTTATGCTAGATAATTGTTATCAGATTTATTTTAACTTGTTTCCCCAAAAACGGAATAGCACTATAGAATATGCATAAATTTTCTTTTTTATAAATATAAAAGTTGATGGAAAGTCAACTGGAGCAAAAAATTTTAAAAAAACTTATTGACAAGCGCTTTTGAAAGGAATATACTGTTTAAGAATTCAAGATTGTTGCTAAAGTAAGAGTGGGCGTGTACCACTCTTTCTTGATGTTATAGAGAAGAGGTGAACGGATGTCAAAGAGAGAGAGCTATGAAACCAGGACAGAAGCGCTGCTGCAGCCCATAGCGGCCGCACATGGCGTGGAGATCTATGATGTGGAATATGTAAAGGAGGGCAGCAATTACTATCTGCGGGCCTATATTGATAAGCCGGAAGGCGTAGACATCATAGATTGTGAGAATGTGAGCAGAGCATTGTCCGATGCATTGGATCAGGAAGATTTTATTCCCGATGCCTATATTCTGGAGGTGAGCAGTCCCGGGCTGGGGCGCACACTGAAAAAGGACAGACATCTGGCTCATAGTATCGGCAGGGAAGTGGAGATAAAGCTGTATAAGCCATTGGAAGGGACGAAAGAGTATACCGGAGTGCTGAAGGCTTTTGATGAAAACGGCATCGTGATTACCGAGGCTGCAGGTGACAGGACTTTTGTAAGAAGTGACATTGCCATGATCAGACTGGCGCTTGATTTTTAAACTGGGATTGCCCGAAGGCAGAATGGAGGAAAAGTAGAAAATGAACAAGGAACTGATGGAAGCACTGGATATCCTGGAAAAGGAGAAGGAGATCAGTAAGGAGACGCTGTTTGAGGCGATTGAAAACTCCTTGCTGACCGCCTGCAAGAATCATTTCGGTAAGGCGGATAATGTAAAGGTTGAGATCAACCGTGAAACCTGTGATTTCCTGTGCTATATGGAGAAGGAAGTGGTGGAGACCAGAGATGATGTGGAGGATGATGTGCTGCAGATTGCTCTGGAAGATGCCCGGGAGCTCTCCAAGATGGCTCAGGTGGGGGATATCCTGAATGTGGAGATCAAGTCCAAGGAGTTCGGCCGCATTGCCACTCAGAATGCCAAAAATGTGATTCTGCAGAAGATCCGCGAGGAAGAACGCAGTGTGATCTACAATCAGTATTTTGAGAAAGAGAAGGATATGGTGACTGGTGTGGTTCAACGCTATATCGGCCGCAATATCAGTATTAACCTGGGTAAGGCGGATGCCATTCTCAGTGAGAGCGAGCAGGTGCGGGGAGAAGTATTCCTGCCCACAGAGCGTATCAAGGTCTATGTGCTGGAGGTAAAGAATACCCCCAAGGGCCCCCGGATCAATGTAAGCCGTACTCATCCGGAACTGGTCAAGAGGCTGTTTGAGTCCGAAGTGACGGAGATCAAGGACGGCACGGTAGAGATCATGAGTATCGCCCGGGAGGCAGGCAGCCGTACCAAGATTGCCGTTTGGTCTCATAATCCCAATGTGGATGCGGTGGGTGCCTGTGTGGGCCTAAACGGTGCCAGAGTCAACGCCATTGTGGAAGAACTGCGGGGAGAGAAGATCGATATTGTGAACTGGGATGAGAACCCCGGCAATCTGATCCAGAATGCCCTGTCTCCGGCCAAGATCGTGGCGGTATTTGCAGATCCCGATGAGAAGACTGCCAAGGTGGTGGTGCCGGACTATCAGCTGTCCCTGGCTATCGGTAAGGAAGGGCAGAACGCACGCCTGGCGGCCAGACTGACCGGCTATAAGATCGATATCAAGTCCGAGACCCAGGCCAAGGATGCGCCCGGCTTCCGCTATGAGGATTACATGGATGACGAGTATGAGGATGAGGACTACATCGAGGAGTATGACGGCGGAGAATATGAGGAATAAGGGGGCAGAACAATGGCAAAAAAGGTTCCCTTGCGGCAGTGTGTCGGCTGTGGTGAGATGAAGGGCAAGAAAGAGATGATGCGGGTTCTGAAAAACGCAGAAGGCGAGATCTGCCTGGACATAACAGGCAAAAAGAACGGCAGGGGCGCATATCTTTGTAAACAGAGGGAGTGCCTGCAGAAAGCCCGCAAAAATAAAGGGCTTGAGCGCTCCCTGAAGATAAGTATCCCGGAGGAAGTATATGAGACCCTGAATAAGGAGTTTGAGAGTATTGAAGCAAAATAAAGTATTATCTTTGCTCGGACTGGCAATCAGAGGGCATAATTTGGTAAGCGGTGAGTTTCAAACGGAGAACGCAGTAAAGAGCGGGGACGCTATGCTGGTTATCTTGGCAGAGGATGCGTCAGCGAATACCAAAAAGCTGTTTATAAATAAAGGTTCTTATCATGGCGTTCCGGTATATCTATACGGGACCAAGGAAAGCCTGGGCGGGGCTATAGGAAAAGAACTGAGGTCTTCTCTGGCAGTATGCGATGCAGGTTTGGCACAGGCGGTTATAAAGGCACTGGAGAATGAAGGTGCAGGCCGGGTAAATGGAGGTAGTGAGCATGGCGAAAACGAAGGTACATGAACTAGCGAAGGAAGTAAACAGGCAAAGTAAGGAAATCCTGGCTTTTTTACAGGAAAAAGGAATAGAAGTCAAGGCTCCTAACAGTTCTGTGGAGGAAGCACATGCAGAACTGGTGAGAAAAGCTTTTGGCGGAAAAGGAGATACAAAGGTGGGAGAGAAGAGTGAGAAACCCTCTGAGGGGGTAAAAAAGGAACAGGCGGCCGAGCCGGCGGCAGAGGTAAAGGCCTCTGCAGGTTCAAAGGCTTCTGCGGGGGTCAGGGAAGCAGAGGGACAGCAGGCAGCTCCGAAAAAGAAAAAAAACATTATTTTTGTCAGCAATCCGCAAAATTCCAAAATTGCCGGCCAGAAGCCCAAGGGCAGCGGACAGTCTGGACAGGGAAGAAGCGGACAGGGCGGTAAGGGCGTTGCCTACAGCAGCAGAAACGGCGGCAGACCCGCACCCAGAACACGGATCACGCCGTTGACGCCGCCTTCTCCTACGCCCAGCGTACAGGTGGTGACCATGAAACCCCAGCCTAAGCCGAAGCAGCCCAAAGCAGAGCCGGCGGCCGAGTCTCAGGCAGCAGTGCAGAATGCCCCCCTGCAGCAGGAGCGGCTCCAGCAGATGCAGAATATACAGCAGGAAAACAGGCCGGAGAAAGGCAGAGAATTATACAGAGATGTAAGCGGGGAGCAGAGCAGGGAACGGAAAGACCAGAACCGGAGCCTGGACAGAAACGCCCGCAGTAATGACCGCAGAGAAGGTGGCTACCAGAGCGGAAGGGACGACCAGAGAAGCGGCGGCTTCCAGGGGAACCGCCAGGGCAGCAGGGACGGTCAGAGAAGCGGCAGTTTCCAGGGTAACCGTCAGGGAGCAAGCGCTCAGTCTGGCTCAAGGAGTGCAGCACCCGGCAGCCGGCCGGCTTTTCATAAGGACGGCAATGGCGGTCGTTCTTTTGGCGGCGGAAGACCCGGCCAGGGAGACAAATTCCGCAGTCAGCCCCAGGGCTCAAAGGGCTTTGGCGGCGAGGCACCCACCAAGGACACCGAGAAGTATAGAGAAGAAGAAAAGAGGCGGATCAGCCAGGAGAAGGATAAACGTAACCGTAAGGATTACATGTATGAGGATGACGAGGCTCTGAAAAATAAGCCCGGACGCTTCATTAAGCCTGAAAAGAAGAAGGAAGAGGCGGCGGAGGAAACCATCAAGGTTATCGTGCTGCCGGAAACGATCACCATTAAAGAACTGGCGGATAAGATGAAGATGCAGCCTTCTGTTATCGTAAAGAAGCTGTTCCTGGAGGGAAAGATTGTCACCGTAAACCAGGAGATCTCCTATGAGGATGCAGAGAATATTGCCATGGAATACGAGATCCTCTGTGAAAAAGAGGAAAAGGTGGATGTGATCGAGGAGCTGCTGAAGGAGGATGAGGAAGCGGAAGAAAGCCTGGTGGATAGACCTCCCGTTATTTGCGTTATGGGGCATGTGGACCATGGTAAGACTTCCCTGCTGGATGCCATCCGTAAGACCAATGTTACCGATAAGGAGGCCGGCGGTATTACGCAGCATATCGGCGCTTATACGGTATCCATTAATGACCGCAGGATTACTTTCCTGGATACTCCGGGGCATGAAGCATTCACCGCCATGCGTATGCGGGGAGCCAATGCTACGGATATTGCCATCCTTGTGGTGGCTGCTGATGACGGCGTGATGCCCCAGACCATTGAGGCGATCAGCCATGCCAAGGCAGCAGGCATTGAAATCGTTGTTGCAGTGAATAAGATTGATAAGCCCGGTGCAAATATAGAGCGCGTAAAGCAGGAACTGACAGAGCATGAACTGATCCCTGTGGATTGGGGCGGAACCACGGAGTTCGTCCCCGTATCTGCCAAGTCCGGAGAAGGTATCGAGAATTTGCTGGAGACCATCCTGCTGACAGCAGATATATTGGAGCTGAAGGCCAATCCTGACAGAAAGGCAAGAGGTCTGGTGATCGAGGCAGAGCTGGATAAGGGCCGGGGTCCGGTAGCAACGGTACTGGTACAGAAAGGTACGCTGCATGTAGGAGATTTCGTCTCGGCTGGAGCCTGTCACGGTAAGGTACGCGCCATGATCGATGATAAGGGACGCAGGGTTAAGGAAGCTCTTCCCTCTACACCCGTAGAGATTCTGGGTCTTTCTGATGTACCCAGCGCAGGAGAAGTATTTATTGCCCATGAAAATGATAAAACCGCAAAAACCTATGCGGAGACATATTTAGCACAGAATCGGGAAAGGATGTTAGAGGATACAAAGTCCCGCATGTCTCTGGATGACCTGTTCTCGCAGATTAAGGAAGGTAATCTGAAGGAACTGAATCTGATCATCAAGGCAGATGTACAGGGAAGCGTGGAGGCTGTAAAGCAGTCTCTGATGAAGCTTTCCAATGAGGAAGTGGTGGTAAAATGTATCCATGGCGGCGTAGGCGCCATAAACGAATCTGATGTGGTTCTGGCCAGCGCCTCCAATGCCATTATCATCGGCTTTAATGTGCGTCCCGATGCTACTGCCAAGGCCACTGCCGAGCGGGAGAATGTGGATATCCGCTTGTACAAGGTAATCTATCAGGCGATCGAAGATATTGAAGCAGCTATGAAGGGAATGCTGGATCCGATCTTTGAGGAGAAGGTTATCGGCCATGCTGAGGTGCGTCAGATTTTCAGGGCTTCTGCAGTGGGGAATATTGCAGGCTCCTATGTCCTGGACGGCATCTTCCAGAGAGGATGTAAGATCCGGATTACCCGTGAGGGAGAGCAGATCTATGAGGGCAGCCTGGCATCTCTGAAGCGTTTTAAGGATGATGTAAAGGAAGTCAAGGCCGGCTTTGAGTGTGGTCTTGTCTTTGAAGGCTTTGACCGGATGCAGGAGCTGGATATCGTGGAAGCCTACATCATGGTGGAGGTTCCCAGGACATGATGTAACGTAACAGTTCAGCCATCAGAGCGCCCGATTATGAGCAAAGTTAGCTGCGAAGCAGCGGGAAAGCACCGCAGGTGCGGTTTTGCGAATGGTGCGGGTGCAGCTGTTACGGTGTAACAGGGATCCAGCCGGCTTATGAAAGCTCCGGCAGAATGGTCACAGCCTGATTGATTCGGTATATCAGCCGCCCAGAGCGGTAAGTCCGGGCGGCGTCCCTGGGAAAAAAGGATCAGTATCACGGACGGGGCCGGCGATATGCATGAGGAGGAAATGATGAGAAAGAATAGTATAAAAAATACCCGCATTAACGGTGAAGTCCAGCGTGCGCTGGCAGAGATCATCCGCAGCGGTATTAAGGATCCCCGTATCAGCCCGCTGACCAGCGTAGTCTCCGTGGAGGTGGCTTCGGATTTAAAGAGCTGCAAGGCCTGGATCAGTGTACTGGGCGGTGATGAGGCCAGAGAAACTACCTATCAGGGCTTAAAGAGCGCAGAGGGCTATATCCGTTCTCAACTGGCCAAAACTGTCAATCTGCGGAATACGCCGGAGATCACTTTTATCATGGATCAATCCATAGAATATGGGGTAAATATGTCCAAGAGGATCGATGAGGTGATCAGTGCTGACGAGGAGGCCGGAAAGGAAGAAGAAAGGTAAGGAGAGATACGTGAATATTTTACAGGAATGCCAGGGAGCTTCCCGCATTGCCATTACCGGCCATGTCCGGCCGGATGGCGACTGTGTGGGTTCCTGCCTGGCACTTTATCAATATCTGCTGAAGAAAATACCCCGGGCGCAGGTACAGGTATATCTGGAAAAGCCTGCGGATATTTTTGCAGGCATTAAGGGCTATGATCAGATAGACATGCAGTGCGAAGACACCGATCCTTATGATGTCTTTTTTGTGTTGGACAGCGTACCGGAGCGTATGATGGAACCGGCGCAGAAGCTTTATGCAAAAGCTCGTAAAACCTTGAATATTGACCATCACATCAGTAACAGCGGGGCCGGCGATGTGTCTTATGTAGTGCCGGGCGCAAGCTCCACTGCGGAACTGATTTACGAATTGATAGATAAAGAGGCATTGGATGCAGACCTAGCCATGGCGATTTACATAGGGATCATCCATGATACCGGTGTGTTCCAGTATTCCAATACGTCCCCTAAGACCATGGAGATCGGCGCTCATCTGATCAGCTTTGGGTTTGATTTTCCCAGGCTGATCCAGGAGACCTTCTACCAGAAGACTTATGTGCAGAGCCATGTGCTGGGCAGGGTGCTTCTGGAAAGCATTCGGTTTATGGATGGGAGTTGTATTGTCAGCTGCCTGGATCGAAAAACCATGGATTTTTACGGCGTTGATTCCAAAGACCTGGACGGTATTGTAAACCATCTGCGGAATATCAAGGGGATCCATTGCGCTATCTTCATGTACCAGACGGGTGTACTGGAATATAAGGTAAGCCTGCGGTCGGATGAAAGGGTGGATGTGTCAGAGGTGGCTTCTTTCTTTGGAGGCGGCGGGCATGTACGTGCAGCGGGAAGCACCATGAAGGGAACTTTCCACGACTGCGTGAATAATCTGTCGCTGCACATTGAAAAGCAGCTGGAAGCCTATAAGGATCAGGAGCAATAGTCATGTATAACGGCATCGTGATTGTTTACAAGGAAAAAGGTTTTACCTCCCATGATGTGGTAGCGAAGCTGCGGGGCATCTGCGGCCAGAAAAAGATTGGTCATACCGGGACTCTGGATCCGGAAGCGACGGGGGTGCTGCCGGTCTGTTTGGGCAGCGCCACCAGAATCTGTGATATGCTGACCGATAAGGATAAGGAATATGTGGCCTGGCTGCGGCTGGGAGTGGAGACCGATACGCAGGATATGACCGGCAATGTGCTGGCTGAGAATCCGGTGGAGAGAAGCGGCCGGCAGGTGGGGGAAGCGGTGCTGTCCTTTCAGGGATCCTATTGGCAGATACCGCCCATGTACTCCGCTCTGAAAGTAAACGGCAGGAAGCTTTATGAACTGGCCAGAGAAGGCAAAGAGGTGGAACGCCAGGCCAGAGAGGTGCATATTGCGGAGATTGAGATCCTGTAGATGCAGCTGCCGGAGGTGCAGCTGCGGGTGGTATGCAGTAAAGGAACCTATATTCGAACGCTGTGTGCGGATATCGGCAGAAAATTAGGCTGCGGCGGAGCGATGAAAAGTCTGGTGCGTACCAGGGTGGGGGACTTTTGCCTGGAGGAGGCGGTTACGCTGGAGCAATTACAGGAGATGAAAGATCAGGAAAGGCTGACAGAGGCAATAAAGCCGGTGGAAAGCATGTTTTTCGCATGCCCGGTGCTCCATGTGCGCCAGGATCTGACAAAGCTTCTGGATAACGGCAATGCGCTGACTGTGGAGCAGACAGCGGAAAAAGAGCAGTATGCGCCGGGAAGATGGGTGCGGGTCTGCTGGCCGGATAATCGTTTCGCCGGCATCTATGCCTATGAGGAAAGCAAAAAGAGATATCAGCCTGTAAAGATGTTTCTGGAGCAGTAGGTATGAAAAATCAGAGATTTTTCACGTTTCTATTTGAGCAGTATCGCAAGCAGGGCTTGCGGTATGCATGGGGATTAGTGAGAAAGAAATGAAAATTATAGCAAATACTCTGGAGTTTCAACTAAATAGGGAAACAGCGGTGGCGATCGGCAAGTTTGACGGCCTGCATGTGGGACACAGGAAGCTCCTGGGACAGATTATCGGACAGAAGGAGCGGGGACTTGTTCCCTGTGTATTTACCTTTGATCCTTCTCCGGCAGTGCTGTTTGGAATATCCGATGGAAAGGAACTAATGACCCGCCAGGAGAAGCGGCGGGCGTTTCAGGAGCTGGGGGTGGAGGTACTGGTGGAATTCCCGCTGACAGAGGAGTCTGCAGCCATGGCACCCGAGGAGTTTATCAAAGAGGTACTGGCAAAGCGGCTGAAAACCGGCTATATCGCAGCCGGTGAGGATGTGTCCTTTGGCTGCCGGGGAGCCGGAGATGCGGCGCTTCTGCGAAAGCTGGGCGAGGAATACGGATATGAGGTACATACCATCGAAAAACTGAAGATGTATGGACAGGAGGTCAGCTCTTCCTATGTGCGCCGCCGGATAGAGGAAGGGTGTATGGAGGAGGCAGCTGCTCTGCTGGGAATGCCTTATACCGTGTCCGGCAGGGTATGCCATGGAGCCAGGCTGGGACGCACCATGGGGATGCCTACGGTAAACCTGCTGCCCTCCGCTGCGAAGCTTCTGCCGCCCTTTGGGGTATATTATTCCAGAGTACTATATGAAGGCCGCAGCTATGCGGGTATGAGCAATCTCGGCTGT
>CALWLO010000112.1 GCA_944381545.1 uncultured Acetatifactor sp.
CAAGTCCAGTGATGTGTACAGCTCCGAGTATGCTGTGTACAGGGAAATCATTCTGGAATATGCCCGAAGCCTGAAAGCGCTGAATGAAAGAGTATCAGGAGCGTTTATTGTCGGGCATGAGATTATGGAAAATGGCGTTACCGTAGTTACCTATGATAACGGCGTAAAGATTTATGTAAACTACAGCTTGGCAGATCAGACAGTGGATGGCATTACCATTGGCGCAATGTCCTATGAGGTGGGTGAGTAAATGAGCAAAGAGAAAAAACAGAAAAAACCCAAAATAAAGCTTGGCAGGCTGGAAAAAAGAGAAGCCAGAGTCGGCTATCTGTTCGTGGCTCCGTGGATCATCGGTGTTCTGCTGTTCCTGCTGATTCCCCTGGGGCAGTCCTTCTACTACATGTGGTTTAATATCCGCATTACGCCCCTGGGAACGAATTTCAATTATGTCGGAACCCAGAATTTTACCCAGATATGGCTGGAAAATCCGGAGTTTCCCCAGCAGCTGGTCACCTATATCTGGCAGACGGTTGTGGAGGTTCCGATCATCACGGTGTTTGCACTGATTATTGCCATGATGCTGAACAGTAAGATCAAGGCGAAGGGGTTCTTCCGGCTGATCTTCTTCCTGCCGGTGATCATTGTCAGCGGCCCCGTGATGAATATGTTGGTCAGCCAGGGCGCTTCCAGCATTCCGGCGCTGAATACCCAGTCTGTGATTGCAGCGCTGGATACCTTTCTGCCGTACAGTGTTGCAGAATCCATTGGGGAGCTGTTTTCCAACATGATTATGATTCTCTGGTACTCCGGCGTGCAGATATTAATTTTCCTGTCAGCCCTGCAGAAGGTGGATCCGGCGCTGTATGAGGCGGCTAAGATCGACGGCGGTTCCGGCTGGGAATGCTTCTGGAAGATCACATTGCCTACCATTAAGCCCATGATCCTGCTGAATGCTGTATATACCGTAATCTTCCTCTCCAGCAACGAGCAGAACGAATTGATCAATATGATTGTATCCGCCATGTTCTCAGGCACCAAAGAGAAGGGCTACGGATACGCATCGGCCATGGCCTGGATGTATTCCGTGGTCATCACGCTGATCGTCCTGCTGTTCTTCCTGCTGCTGGGCTCCAAGAAAGATGTCTATGACAGAATGGTGAAGAAGAGGATCCGGGAGCAGAAGAAGGAAGCAAGACTGGTAAAACGTATTGAAAGGAGGGGCCGCAGAAATGTCAAAAAGATTGAAAGGGCAAGGAAAAAGCGCAATTACAGAACCTATGACGGCAGCGGAGATGATTAAAAGGGCCTTCACCAGGGAAAAGCTTCATCAGTTTGTCTTTGGTACAAGAGAGAAACAGGGCGTCGGCAAGCAGATCGTGATCTATGGACTGCTGATCTGCATTGGCTTCATCTACCTGTATCCCATGCTCTATATGCTCAGTACCAGCTTTATGAACAGGGACGACCTGCTGGATACCTCCGTAAAGTGGCTCCCCAGCACCCTGTATCTGCAGAACTATGTGGATGCAGCGAAGTCTATGGATTTCTGGATGTCTCTGGCAAAGGGCATTTTGATCGCCGGGCTGCCCACCCTGTGCAACCTGTTCATCTGTATGGTGGTGGGGTATGGCTTTGCCAGATATGATTTTAAAGGGAAAAAGATTATGATGGGCATTTTGATATTTTCCTATATCCTGCCCAGTCAGGTCACCATGATCCCCACTTATGTGCTTTACAACAAAATGGGTATTCTGGGGACGATCTGGACCTTTGTACTGCCTGCCATATTGGGCAACGGGCTGAACGCACCGATTTTTATCCTGATCTTCTATCAGTTTTTCCGGCAGGTGCCCAAGGTGTTGATGGAGGCGGCCGCCATTGACGGGGCGGGACATTTCAAAGCCTTTTTTCGGATTGCAGTTCCCTCTGCGGTACCGGCCATAGTGACAGTGGTGCTGTTTTCCTTTGTATGGTACTGGAATGAATCCTATCTGACGGAATTATATGTACAGGGCCTTGCCTCCAAGAGCATCTGGACGAACCTGGTGGTACAGCTGAAGAATTTTGATTCCGCCTTTGAGTCCAAGGCGGTTACAGGGGACATGGCTACAAGCCTGAACGAGTCCGTGCGGATGGCAGCGACTTCTTTAAGTATCCTGCCGTTGCTGCTGATGTACCTGGTGCTGCAGAAGCAGTTTGTGGAGAGCATTGACCGGGCGGGCATCACAGGTGAATAGACGGTCTTTATTTCCCGGACGGGAATGAAAGATAAATAAGCAATAAGGAGGAAAAATATGAAAAAGAAAGTAATTTCAAGCGTGCTGATTCTGGCAACCATGATCATGAGTCTGACCGGCTGCGGTTCTTCCGGCAACGGCGGCAGTGCTGATACAAACGGCGGCGCCGATACAGTGGGTGAAGACGGTGTGACAACGGAAGACATCACGCTGACCTACTGGCATTACGAGGATGAGACTACCATCAATCTGCTGGCAGAAAAGTTTATGGAAAAGTATCCGAATATCACGGTGGAGACAAAGCTGATCAGTGATATGAGTACGGATCTTTCCGCAGCGGCGGCAGCAGGTACCTTCCCGGATGTATTCTCCGGCACCGATTCCGATACGGCTCTGGCAAATATGTATTGGCGGGATATCACGGAGTATGTGGAGAACGATCCGGAGACTGCCAATCTGATGGCTACCATTGAGGAATACGGTATCGGTAAGTTTGATACGGATGTACGTTATGCGATGCCCACCTGGTATCAGCCCAGCGCCGTATTTATTGACAGAAACGTGATTGAGAAGCTGAACCTGGAAATGCCCAGAACCGACTGGACTTGGGAGGAGATGATCCAGCTGATCAAGGATGCCACCGTGGATGACCGCACCGGCATGAAGTACTTTGGCCTGGGGTATTACAACAGACTGGATTCCCTGTATGGAATTGCAGCCTGCTCCCCGGAGGAGAGAGCCATTAAGGGAGAGTTTGGTTTTAATGGCGAAGACTTCGATCTGTCCTATTGGGCCATTGGTGAGCAGCAGTTCGCTGATCTGAAGCTGGGCGGCTATGTTGCTCCTCAGCAGAATACCCAGGAGATGGAAGACTGGTCCGGCGACTGGAGTACCTGGTTTGGCGCCAGCGGACATGTGGCCGTATTCTCCGAGGGCTTCTGGTCTTATCAGAACCTGTGGGGTGTGGATGGCTATCAGGAAACCTACGGTCTGGATATCGTTCCTTATGTAACGCCTAATGTTGTGGATGAGAAGGAGCACAATATCATTGCCAATATGTACATGGGCGGTGTTTCCACCTCCTGCCAGCATCCATACGAAGCATATTTGCTTTTAAAGTTTATGGGTTGGGGAGTTGACGGATGGAAGGCCCGTCTGGAGATTTACAATGACGAATCCATCACCAATGCTTCCGGAGTGGCGCTGAAGCATTCCAACATGCCGGTACCCATTACGCTGGATGAAGAAGTGTGGGAAGGCTACAAGGCCCTGTTCCCCCAGGACGAGGATCACAAAGCTTATTGGGATGATTATTTTGACAGCATTACCAGGCCGGTTCCTTACGGCTGGTACAGCATTGCAGGTTACTGGAACTTCTGCGATCAATATTTTAATAACCTTGCCATTCATGACAAGGTAGATCAGGGTGTTGCAAAGGCTGCAGACTACACAGAGGAAGCGACAGAGCAGGCAAACTATTATCATGCGGAGGCAATGATCTCCTATTTCGGACCTGGCGGCTACAATGTCCTTTCCGATGATGACCTGGCGAAATATCAGGCAGTTGTAGATTCCTTTGCGCAGTAAACATGAATATCAATGGAGGAAAAATCATGAAAAAGAAGCTTTTAAGCATTCTACTGAGTGCAGCTATGGCGGTATCCCTTGCTGCCTGTGGAGACACTGCAGGAACAGAAGGCAGTACAGAAGTAATTAGTGAATCGACCGCAGAATCCACCGAGACACCGGATGGGTCGGAAGAGTCCGGAGAATCGGGAGAGCCTGCCGAGGTGACGGCGGAGGAAATTCCCGCTCCTGTATATTACTATTCCTTTGATGAGGCGGACGGGACGGACGGCATTCAGCCTACCGCTCAGGATACTGCAGCGGATCCGATCCTGTATGCTGTCGACAAGGATATCGTATATATTCCCGGCGTAAAGGGCGATGCCGTTTACACGGATGGTGTTACCGGGTATAAGCTCACCGATGTAAACGGTGTGGGCGATACCTATTCCGTTTCTTTCTGGATGTATGCTACCAGATTTGCCAATTTTATGCCCACCGTTCAGTTTGGCCCCGATGTCCACGGAGATGCTACAGGCGGCCAGCATTATCTGAATATCACCAGAGCAGAGTGGAATACGGATGGCGCCGCATTCCCCTGTATCTGGGCGTATGATGAATTAAATGATGCACTTTGGCCGGCATGGGCTCCCAGCGGCGGCAATGAGCATCTGAAGGAGTGGATAAACATTGTGCTGGTAGTGGATCCCTCCAACGTCAGTGTGGATGGAACCATGCTGGTAGCGCAGCTGTATGTAAACGGTGAGGAGCTGATTGAAACGGATGCCGATGGAAATGTGGTTCCCATCCATGTGGTGACCGGTACCATGGAGCCTTCGGATAATTTTGACTTCCTGCTGGGAATTAACTACTGGGATTCTGTTTTCAAGGGCGCATTTGATGAACTGTATATCTTTGATCAGGCTCTGACCCCGGGGCAGGTTAAGACACTGTATGAGGACGGCGACCCCACGGTTGCCTATGAGGAGCCAGAGAGAGTCATTGAGGTTGTACCGGATGAGAATGCCATTGCGACTCTGGGCACCACTGATTTGACTGCCGGCTTCTGGACTGATTTTACGGAAGCTTATGAAATCAAGGATGGGGAGACCAAGGAAGTTGTTCTGCGTAACTATTCTGATGGCATTAACGCTTGGGATAACTTTGTCACGGTATTTACCAACGAGTATTCCGAGGCGCATGTTGACCCCAACTCCGTTGCTTCTGAGGATCATGTGGAGTACGCCGTTGTCCGTGCGGACTGTTATGGCTGGGGTTATGAAGAGGGCAACGACGAGTTTACCTGGAGCTGGGCAAACTGGGATACCTGGAGAACCCAGGTGATGGTAGATGCAGATGTGACAATGACCATTAACAGAAGCGGAGATACCCTGACCATCAATACGGATATGGTGGATTACAACGGTACATCCAATACTTCCACCGCTGTCATCAAGACTACTTTAACTCCGGAGGATCCCTGCTATTTCCTGTTTACCAACGAGGCAAGCTATGTGGAGCTGCTGTCTGTAGAGGATGCGCTGGTAATTGTTCCTGATGAAAACGCAATTGATACCGTGGGGAATGTGGATTATACAAATGGATGGTGGACGGACTGGACGGAAAGCTATGAGCTGGCGGACGGTGCTACCAGGACTGTGGTATTTAACAACTATTCCGATGGCGTGAATAACTGGGATAACTATGTATTTATGTTTACCAATGAATACTCCGAGGCAGGCAGCGATCCCAACACCGCTTCCGATTCCCATATCGAATGGGCGGCAGTCCGGGCTGATGCTTATGGCTGGGATGATAACTATGTTGCTACCTATGAAACCAGCTGGGGCGATGACTGGGCAACCTGGTTAGAGGCTATGAAGTCTGCCCAGGTTACCATGACCATCACCAGAAACGGTGGTGAGATCGTAATGGACGCAGTCATCGTTGACAGAAACGGTGAGACGTTTACCAATAAGACCACCTTTACCAGCAATTTGACAGCGGAGGATCCCTGCTACTTCCTGATTACCTGTGAGGAATGTTACATTGAGATCCTGTCTGTTGAGTAAAGCATCATTCTCTGCTCCTGGCAAATGAGTGAAGACTACTGCGGGATGCGGATACAACGTATCCCGCAGTTTTTATGATAACAGAGGGAGGGCTCAAGTATGAGTTTTGATGGATACGATATGCACAAAATGCCCTGTTATTTTATGTATATCGTATCCATTGACGGATGGAGGAGAGAAAAATGGTATGGATTTGCGCAGTATCACAGACAGAGTCCGGGATATGCATGAGGAGGAAAATATGAAAAAGAAGCTGTTTGCGGGGTTATGTACAGTGTTTTTGGCGGGGGCTGTGCTGCTGCCGGTATCTGCCCAGGAAGGGGCGGTTTACAGCACAACGGAGTCGGATGTGACGGTTACGCTGGAGACGGATAAAAGTGAATATCAGGCGGGGGAGGAGATACAATACACACTGACCGTGGAGAATAATCGGATCAACTGGACTTGTGTGTCAACTTCTTTCAGTTACAGCAATACGGAGGGCATTGAAGCTGTCAGCGAGGATTCCATGCCCACAGTGCTGCCGGATATTGTGTTTGGCGATAAGGCAGTGCTTACGGGCACTCTGACGGGAAACAGTGAGATATATCCGGCTGGTATGGCTCGGGAAACAGAAGCAGAGGACGCATTTTATCCGGGAGCGGTGACTGCAGGGATCTGTGCAGCCGTTTTGGCGCTTCTGATCGCCCTGTTTTGCATCCTTAGGAAGAAAAGGGGCGGTAAGCCATCTTCAGGTGCAGCAGCCGGGGTATTGCTGCTGGCGTTTCTTGTGCCGTCGGTAAGCCTGCCCGCATCAGCAGCCACAGCGGATCTGGAATCCATCACTTTAAGACCCTATGTGCGCATACAGTATGCAGGAGAGGAGGTTATCATCCGGGCTGTGATTGAGCTTTCCATGAGACAGGATATCATGACAATCAGCGGGAAGGACAGGGATGCCGTCAAGAGGATCACCTGCCATGACCCTTCTATCTTTCGGGATTTTGACGGAACCTATTATATTTTCGGAAGCTTCCTTGCCGGAGGATATACTACGGATCTGCGCAGCTGGACCAGTATTGACAGTACCTTCCAGGCCAGCTTCACCGAGAAGGTGAAGGAGCAGATCAGGGCATGGAATAAGGATGATTCCTCGGGGAGCTGGAATGGCTATCTGTGGGCGCCGGATATTGTGTATAATCCGGTTATGGAGAAATACTGTCTGTATCTGAGTGCCAATGGTGACGACTGGAAATCTAATATTGTCCTTTTGACGGCTGATGCAGTGGACGGCCCTTACGACTATGCGGGCACCATTGTATACGGCGGCTTTAATGGGGATACCTATGGGGAGACGGATGCGCCGATGGTGCTGGGAGAAGAACAGATCCCTGAGCGCTATGTGACCTACGGCGTGGATAACCGCAAGTGGGGAGATATGTATCCGAACTGTATTGATCCCTGTGTATTTTATGATGATGAGGGCAATCTGTGGATGTCCTACGGTTCCTGGTCAGGCGGCATCTTTATGTTGGAGCTGGATGAGGAGACGGGCCTGAGGGATTACAGCGTAAGCTACGGCACGGATATGCATTCCGATGCCTATTTCGGAACAAAGATTGCAGGCGGGGCTTATGTTTCCGGCGAGGCTTCTTATATCCAGAAGATCGGGGACTATTATTTCCTGTTTATTTCTTATGGCAATCTGGAGGCCAAGGGGGGCTATAATGTCCGCATTTTCCGCTCAGAGACTCCTGACGGCGGTTATGTGGATGCACTGGGGAATACCCCGTATTTTGACAGCTATGTATTTAACTATAATACCAGCGTGGGCGTGCGGCTGTTTGGCGGCTATAAATGGCGCAGCTTTAATAACGGACAGGTGGCCCAGGGCCATAACTCGGCTTTTGTGGATGAGGACGGCAGGGCATATATGGTCTTCCATACCAGGACAACGGACGGTACGGAGGGGCATTATGTCAAGGTGCACCAGCTTTTCCTGAACAAAGAGGGCTGGATCGTGGCAGCACCCTATCAGACCAGTGGTGAGATCATGGAGCCTCAGGGCTATGACCCTTCGCAGGTGGCAGGGGAATATGAGGTGATCCTGCATACTTTGGATATTGATTATGCGAATCTGGCTACCAATAAACCGGAGGTAATCTATCTGAATGAGGATGGCAGTATCACAGGCGCTTATGAAGGAAGCTGGGAGTTGGAGTCCGGAACCCCTTATATTACGCTGCAGTTTAACGGGGATACCTACAGCGGAGTGACGCTGTCCATGAATATCGAAAATACAAAGCTGGAGACCATGGTATTTACAGGGCTGGGTGAAGCCAGCCAGGTAACGGTCTGGGGCAGTAAGAGCCTGTAAGCATATCCGTGAAGGAGGAGTCCATCCGTGAGAAGAAAAACAGAATCGGGAAAAAAGAGCAGGATCGATGTGCTGGATCTGATAAAGGAATTACTCTTTTTTATCTTTGTTACCGTCGGCAGCTTTGGCTATGTGATGCTGATGCTTTTGATTATCAGCTTTGTAGCGGTGGCGTATCTGCCCCTTACGATTGAAAGGATGCTGGTCATAGCCGCTGTCTGCACGGTGCTGACGGATATCTGGTATATTGTGAAAACCGCAAAAAAGTATAAATGAAATATCATATAGATGGAGGAGCAGAAGAATGGCAAAATTGTATGTCAATCCCAAGTGCCCCAAGGGGCATATCAATCCGGAGGTGCAGGGGCATTTTTCCGAGCATCTCGGCAGATGTATTTATGAAGGAATATTTGTGGGGGAAAACTCGGATATTCCTAACACCAATGGTATGCGCAATGACGTGGTAGAGGCGCTGAGGGAGATTCAGGTTCCGGTACTGCGCTGGCCGGGAGGGTGTTTTGCCGATGAGTACCATTGGATGGATGGTATTGGGCCCAGGGTGAACCGCAAGAAAATGATCAACACACACTGGGGCGGTGTGGTGGAGGACAACAGCTTCGGCACCCATGAGTTTATGGAGCTGTGCCGTCAGCTGGGCTGTAAGACCTACATCAACGGCAATGTGGG
>CALWLO010000113.1 GCA_944381545.1 uncultured Acetatifactor sp.
TGCACATTAAAATCGTCCTGCATAGTGACCCTCCTTCATATGAATCCCCATGCATATCGCAAGCCCTGCTTGCGATACTGCCCAAATAGAAACGTGAAAAATCCCTGATTTTTCACACGAATTCCGTCACAAAGAGCTGTCCGCCCAATCCCTTCAGAATCAGATGGCTACAAGCGGCCTGCGCCTTTTCCCTGCTGTCATAAATCCCAAATACCGTAGGCCCGCTGCCGCTCATCAGACTTCCCTTTGCGCCTGAAGCCAGCATCTCCCGCTTGATTCGGGCGATTACCGGGTATGCCGCTATGGTTACTGTCTCCAGCACATTGCCCAGCCGCCGGGTTATCCCCTCCAGATCGCCTCCTGCGATGGCCGCACATATCCCGTCAATATCCGGATGCTCCCACATACCTGATGCATCCAGATGCTCATAAACATATCGGGTGGATACCTGAATATCCGGCCTGTCTACCAGTATACTGCATCTGGGAGCCGGCAAAAGGGGAGTCAGCACCTCTCCGATACCCTCTGCGAGAGCCGTACCGCCCATGATGCAGTAGGGAACATCCGCACCCACCCGTACGCCCAGCTGCTGCAGCTGCTCATCTGATATTTCCAGCGAAAACAGATCCCGCAGGCCCAGTAGCGTAGCGGCCGCATCAGCGCTTCCTCCTGCCATGCCTGCCGCAATGGGGATATGCTTCTCCAGATGGATGGTTACTCCCTTCCTGATCCCGCAGGTCTCTAAAAGCAGCCTGGCCGCCTTGTAGATCAGATTGTTCTCATCCGTGGGCAACTCTCCGCAGTCCGTTGTAATCCGGATACCCCTCTCGGCTTCTACAAAAGTTAAGATATCAAAAATATTCACCGTCTGCATGACCATGCGCACCTGATGGTAGCCGTTTTCTAGCCGCCCCACTACATCCAAACCCAGATTAATCTTGGCATATGCTTTTCGGGTCAATCGCTTCTCATTATCCTGCATGGCTTTTTCGCTCCCTTTTCTTCTCCATGGTTATACTTTGTATTTTGTATACAAGAATTGTTCTAAATTATATACAATTATTCTTTGCCTGTCAACTCCGGAAGAGATGTACACTGGGCTAACAGCTGTACAGCGGATTTTTCAGCCTATACTCAAACGCATCATGCGGCAGCGGCCTGTCATACAGATATCCCTGTGCCTGCCGACAGTTCACGGTTTTCAGGAAATCCGCCTGACGGTTATTTTCCACCCCCTCGCAGATGACATCCCGATGCAGGTCATTGATCATCCGAACCACATCTTCCACCATTTTTTCGTGGGCCTCATCCGCTTCCTCAATATGATCAATAAAAGATTTATCCAGCTTGACCACATTCACATTCAGATCTTTCAGCAGGGACAGGGAGGAATAACCTGTTCCGAAATCATCTATGGAGGTATAAATCCCGTGCCTGCCCATTTCGTCCACAAACGCTACCAGTGCATTAAAATCATCATATCCCGAGGTTTCCGTAAGCTCAATTTCCAGATATTTGCTGTCGATCTGATAGCGGTCGATAATCTCCAGCACCTTTGAACCAAACTCCGAATCCCGCAGATGAAGCTTGGAAAAATTAGAGGAAATACGAACCGGCTCTATACCCCTCTGCAGCCAATCCCGGATGTCCCGGCAGACCTGTTCGAATACATAGAAATCCAGTTCCGTAATATATCCCTCTTCCTCCAGCACCGGTACAAACTGTCCCGGCAGCACCAGCTCCCCGTCCCGGTTCCATCGTACAAGGGCCTCGGAACCACACAGCATATTGGTAACAATATTCACCTTCGGCTGATAATAAACTACAAACTCCCTCTGTTTCAACCCTTTTTTGCATTGCACAATGGTTTCTTTCCTTTTTACCATGTTCTCGTGCATCGTCCGGTCATACCAGACATAGTCCAAAGCTGCATTCATTCGGGCATCCGCCAGGGCCAGATAACATGCATTCACCACCTCCCGCAGGGAATCCTGCTGCTGGATCCGGTAGAGGCCGCATCTGCTGTTTATCATAAGCTTTTTTATTCCCTCCGAAGTATTCACGGATATCTCCATATTCTGCAGAAAAGCCAGCAACTGCGGGACACGTTCCTGCTTGATCAATAGGATGAAATTATCTCCGCCGTTGCGGGCTATCTTCTCACCCTTCTGCAGAAAAGCCGCTATGGAAGCCGCATACCGGATCAGGATCATATCACCGGTCTTATCTCCCATCTGCTGGTTAAAATATTTAAAATCTTTTATATTACAGGCTACCCCTGTAAAATTCTCAAATTTTCCATACTTTTTCAGTCGTACGCTGTCTCTCTGCATTTTCTCATAGTTATCTACCTGTGTCAGCGCATCCTTATTGACAAGGGAATCAAAAATGCGGAAACAGAAAATCATGGTAATAAAGGAGAAACCCGCCAGCAGAACAATCAGCAATACAGAACTTTCCTGAGCGAAACGGATCCTCTGAGCCATTACCCTATCTGCTTCATCCATATCCGCCGCAATCCGCACACTCAGCTCAGAAACACTTTCATTTACTTTTTCCATACAAAAGTGCAGGGCGGATTCCATATAATAGACCGCAGTAGCCGTATCCTCTTTATTGCTGAAATAAAATACATAGCTGATATTTTTGAGATAACTCTTAAAACCCGAATAGATACTGTGATAGTAGGGATCATAGTCGGTTCCCTTTAGATTTTCGTTCAGCTTCTCCAGGCTGTCTTCGATCTCTGCCTCCAGTCCGGCGGTGATCTCCTGGATCTCTTCTCTTTTTTCCCTGTCCTCCACAGCACCCATATACTGGAAAATCAGCGCCTGGTGCCGATACAGTGCCTGACTGATATTATTCATATATTTTACATTGCTGAAATTCTGGTCAATACTATTGCTGTAATTATCCGCAACCACCTTTTGGTTATAGGTCAGAAATAACAATCCGCCAATCCCCATAAGCATACTGAGCAATGTAACCAGCATGATGCGGAGCAGCAGATTTTTCCTCTTCGGATTATCATTGCTTTCCTGGTATCCTGTGTAAATCCATTTCCTCATTGACAGCCTCCATGCTACTTCCCGCAAGGTCACTCTTCCGGCGCTGACGGCATCATAATCTGTTCCACCATCTCATCCAGCAGGGTCTGCAGATCCCGCTTTCCCTGATTCCCCCCTGCAATCGTAATCCCAAAAAGGCTGCTTGCGTCCCAGAAAGGGTCTGCAACGCTCTGTACCGTACTGTAGGCGGATTGCTCTGCCAGTGCTGCCACCGCCGGAGCCCGCTGTACCTCCTCTGCCCCTGCCGCCTGCAGATTGACCGGACATTCTCCGGTAACCGCAAAGCGCCTCAGCTGATTTTCCTCATTGGTCAGATAGGAGGCAAGCATCCTGCACCACTGCGGATATTCCGTATAGGCATTGACGCCAATCAGCTTAAAGCCGGAAAAACTGTACATCTGCACCTGTTCCCCCGCCAGGGTATATGTAGGCAGCTTGACCGCTCCATAATCCTCTCCCCATGCCTGTTTCACATATTCTGCATTCCACGGTCCATTGACGCCCGCAATGATCGTCCCGTCCTGAACCCCTTCTACAAACTCATCGTCGCCAAGGGAGATAAACCCTTCATGCCCGGCAATGGCCAGCAGCGCCTCCGCCACATCCATGCCGGTATATTTCGTATCCGTAGCATTCCAGTTGCAGATATTGGAGCTGCCGTCCTCCGAGCATTCCAGCGTAAGCCCCGCTCCCCGGAAAAAAGAATACAGATACCAGCCACTACTGAAATCCATGGTAAATTTCCGATTTTTGCGGGCTGCTATCTCCAGAATCCGATCCAGCGCAGTCACATCCTCCTCTGTGAAATATCCCTTGTGATAATACAGAAAATATCCGTTTCCTGCCGTCTCCGGATAAGCATATACTTTTCCGTCCCTGGTGACCACCTGCGCCGCAGCGGTCTCCTTTCCTCCCACAGCTTCAATCACCGCATCCGCATCATAAGTATTTTCCAGAAGGGCGCCGCTCCTCCACAGCTCTTCAAACTGATCATCAGCAAAGGAATAAATATCTGCGGCATTTTCCGGATCTGCCAGCACCATCTCCTTACAGGTGTCTTCCCCCTCAAAGCTGAGAGTATATTCAATCCTCACCTGATCGGCATACTCCCGGTTAAAATCTGCAATCCCTTCCTCGATAAGAGCTGCGCTCCGTTCATCGCTCCACAGGGACAGATGTATGATCTCCGCCTCCTCCGTCTTGTCAGCTCCGCACCCCGTCAGGCCGGAAAGTAATGCTGCTGCGAAAAGCCCCAGTATCGTCGTTCTTCCGATCTTAAACATAGCCATGTCCCCCAAAACATAACCAAATCCATCTTTTCACTGCTGTAAATTCCACTGCTTTTTCATGATAACATTATAACACCAATCAGCAGGCAGATGCAACAGTATCCTGGCCTCTCTTTCTCTTACAAAGATGACGCATCTTTTACTAATCTATAAACATTTCTCTGTTTCTGCCGAAATATATAATGTATCCCACGATACCGCATCACGGATGATGCGAGACTAAAACAGGCGCAAACGGCGCCGGAAAGAAGGTTGCTATGAATGTAAACGGAGTTACATCCACACAGGCCGCCTACAGCAGCTATACTGCTTCTTCCAGGGAAGCTGCGGCCGCTGAGACCTCACAGAACACCGCTGCTGTTAAAGAGACCGGTGCGGTATATGAGCACTCTGAGGAGACTGCCTCTTCTGTGAAAAAGCTCTATACCCCCAACACCAGCCTGGTAAATCAGCTGAAAGCCGATGCTGAAGCCCGTACTGCCCAACTGAGAAGCTTGGTGGAACAAATGATGACCAAGCAGTCCACCGTATATGGTCAGGCTAATGACATCTGGCAGTTTTTAAGAAGCGGCAATTACAAGGTTGATCCCGCCACTCGGCTGCAGGCTCAAAAGGATATAGCCGAGGATGGCTATTGGGGCGTAAAGCAGACCTCCGAGAGGATCTTAAGCTTCGCCACTGCCCTGACCGGCGGCGATCCAGATAAGATCGAGGAAATGCGCACTGCTTTTGAGAAAGGTTATAAACAGGCAGAAAAGACCTGGGGCGGTTCACTTCCCTCAATCTGTCAGGAGACCTATAAGGCGGTTTTTGCAGGCTTTGACAAGATGGCGGAAGAAGCCGGGATAAAAACGGAATAGGACTATTAGAAACACTGTCAGTATTTTTCAAGAAACTCCATGAATGATGGGGGATAATTCCATTCATGGAGTTTCTTATTATGATAAGAGGAATATTTATCGATTATCTCATGACGTAGGTGTAGCGGGCGGCGCCGTTTAACTGCTGTTTCTCTGTCCGGTTTCCGTTATGGTCGTAGGCATAGCGGTTATCCGCCAGCACTTCCTCTCCCAGCATGGTTTTTAGGCAAGTCAGGTTTCTGTCCGCATCATAGATACTCTGTGTACAGGCTGCCATTTCGCAGGCTCTTGATCGTACCGTCCGGGTAGTAGGTATACTCTGCCGCCTGATGATCATTATCTTTTATGTTTTCTAAAATGTCAATATCGTTATAGCTGTATTTTGTTACTTTTCCTGTGACATCCTCCTGACGGATCAGGTTGCCGTTTAAATCATAGGCAAAGGAGAGCAGGGTTCTGCCGCTGGCTGATTTCTGAATCAGGCGGTTCATGACGTCATACTCGTAGCTGTAGCGCATTCCCATGGTACGCACGCCGGGAGCGTCCGGGTCGCTGCCGCTGGAAATGGCCGACTTTAACAAGCCCTCCGGGGTGTATTCGTAGGTCTCGGAGCGTCTTGTTCCGGGGACTGCAGGATTCTGGGCTCTGCGTCCCGTCAGGCTGCCGTACAGGTTGTAGGTATAGGTAGTGGTGACGCCGTTTCGGTCTGTTTTCCGGCACAGGCGGTTGCCAAGGTCATAACCGTAGGTCTCGCTTTCCCCGGCAGGATCCGTCATGCGGATCAACTGGCCGTTTGCGCCGTACTCATACTGGGCGGCATTGCCTTCGCCATCTATTGTCCGGGTGATGTTTCCGGCATAGTCGTAGCGGTAGAATTCGCTGGCTCCGTCGGCACGTTTGATTTCCACGATGCGGCCCCATTCGTCCAGAATGTATTGCGTCCGGTTTCCCTCGCCGTCCACTACGCCGGTGATATTGCCGAAGGCGTCGTATTCGTATTGCTGGCTGGAACCTGCCGTGGTCATGGCCTGGGTACGGCGACCTCCCAGATCGTAGGTATAGGTCAGACCCTTCCCGGCTCCGTCAAGGGTTCGGGTCAAAAGGCCACTAGGATGATAATTTTGACTCTTATAACAGAGGTCACTTACTATACTTCTATTTTTCAGCCACCAAAGTTGTTAAAATTCTAAATCCATGATATTTTTACTTTTATCTATAACTTAAGATCATATATTGGCATTTCATTGATATTAATTGTAATTAATCTAACATTCTGCATATTTTTTACATTTTCACTATACCAAATCCCCCCTGATCTTTCTTTACATATTTTTTTTATTGCTCTGCAGAAACAATTATATAACATTTTAGATGTAGCAGTATCTGAGATTGTTCCTACATCTCCACATATTAAATATGAGTTATCATATAATCCACTTGGCCAAAATACTATTGAATCCTTATTGTTTCCCTGATGTATAAAATAATGTACTTTTCCATTTTTTTGTGGAACTTCTTCTATCACAACCTCTTTGTTTTTCGGAAGTACCAAAAAGGATTCTACATGGTGAGAACCACATTTATTAATACCCAAATTCGGCAATTCTCTAAGCCTATTAAAGCATCTGCCATTGAAAGACGTGATATTATCGTTGTCGTAGAACACAATATCCAATTTATTTTCTATTTCATCAGATAACATTAGTAAATCTTCTTTTGTCATAAAAAAATGAATTTGTTTTGACATTTTTATCATTCCTTACATTCATGCTGAATAATTTGTGGTAGATTGCCAATTCCTTCGCCTTTTGGAATTAATATGATACTTCCACCTGTTTTTTGATTAATTGAATTAGCAGCATTCAGTTCTCTTGTAGTAGGAGTTCCATCAGCATATACATCAACTGTATTTATTCTGATAGTTTCATTCCCCTTCACTGCAGTCACATCCACATAATTGCTTCCAAGATGACCACCACCAACTCCAGGTAAATATTCTTCAGGATACCTTCCACCACCACCCGTAATTGTATATCCTTGGTCACTTAAATAATCTCCAACCGCACTGTTTTGTGCTCTCGTGCTTTCATTTCCTAGTCTGCCTCCTCTTCCACTACCCGAATTTGTATCTCTACTTGGCAATCCCACTTCAGTATTAGATGCGAATTCACCATTAGGTCTATGCCATCTTCCATTAGAATCCTGATAATAACCTTGAGGTGCGCTAGTGCCAGTTGTTGAACTGCTCTCGCCACTTCCTCTAGCATGATTATTCGGTTCATCTGCTCTAGGTCCTTCAGGTCCGTTCGTGGGAGTATCCGAAGTCTCAGCTATTGGCCCTGGTAGTGCAAGTACTGGTTCAGGGGCGGGTAATGCAAGCATCGGTTCAGGGGCGGGTAGTGCCGGTAAATCACTTCCTTGACCATTCGTAGGCTGTTTATCATTTGCATCTTTATCACATTGATGCCCACTCGGATCCACATAATACACCGGATTATTCCGGCAATACGCATACAGGTTCAGTCCATCTCCCCGATAGGTATCCTCCTGGGTAAAGCGTGCAATTACAGGGTTATAGAACCTCGCTCTCAGGTAGTACTGCTGGCTGATGGGGTCGTATTGCTGTCCATTGAATTTGAAGCGGTTTTCTACAGTTTCCTCACAGAGAATCAAGTTGCCCCATGCATCATATTCGTAGCGGTTCAAAATGTTTCCAGCAGAATTTTCAGCAAGAATCGCACTTGGATTTTCTTCCGAACTTTCTTCTGTACATTCCTTTTCTTCCCCACATCCCTTATTTTTCCCCGTTACCACATGGGTAATACTACCCATCTCATCAGAAGCATAGTGGTAGTAGGTCCTTGCGCTTTCCGCATCGGAAGCGATCAGGTCGTAGCCTCGGATAAAGCGGATTACCTTGTTTTCTGTTTCTTCCACTGCCACTTCCTGGCCTCGGAAGATGAACTGTACCAGTTTTCCGTCCTCCTCCAGCTCATGGCGCAGGCCCTCCGCATCGTAGCGGTTGATCTGGATATGGCCATCAAAGGTCTCCACTTTTTCCGTCCGCTGGAAAGCGTCATAGGTATAGCGGGCTTTGTCATCGGCAAGCAGGTTTCCTGCATTGTCATAGGTAAATGTTGTCTTCATCCCTCCTTTTGTGTATTCCGTCAGGCGGTTTCTGGGGTCGTACTGATAGAGTTCTTCCATACCTCCCGATACTTTGCGGCTGCGGTTTCCGGCTCTGTCGTAGTAGAGTTCTTCCGTGTAGGAAGGGTACTCTACCTTTGTCAGCTGGTTCAGGCTGTCGTAGGTGTAGCGGGTGGCGCCGTTTAACTGCTGTTTCTCTGTCCGGTTTCCGTTATGGTCGTAGGCATAGCGGTTATCCGCCAGTACTTCCTCTCCCAGCATGGTCTTTAAGCAAGTCAGGTTTCTGTCCGCATCATAGGCATACTCTGTGTACAGGCTGCCGTTTCGCAGGCTCTTGATCGTACCGTCCGGGTAGTAGTTATACTCTGCCACCTGATAATCATTATCTTTTATGTTTTCTAAAATGTCAATATCGTTATAGCTGTATTGTGTTACTTTTCCTGTAACGTCCTCCTGGCGGATCAGGTTGCCGTTTAAGTCATAGGCAAAGGAAAGCAGGGC
>CALWLO010000114.1 GCA_944381545.1 uncultured Acetatifactor sp.
ATCAGGGGATACAGATAGCTGCGGTGGGACAGCGTCTTATTGCAGCACATACAGATCCCTGTGAAAATCAATCCCGCTCCATAGCCCCAGACTCCGAATACCGCTGTCAGCACCAGAGTAATGATCCGCATGAATTTCAGCGCATAGCTCAATTCGTAATTGGCCTGGGTGTAATTGGCAATGGCTACAAAGGCCATATACAGCATGACCTCCGAGGAAAACCAGCCGCTGTTTACGGAGAACTCCCCCAGCACCAGCGCCGCCATGACGCTTAGAGGAGTACTGAGCATATTGGGCGTATTCACCGCCGCCAGCCGCAGGCCGTCTATGGCCAGCTCCAGAATCAGAAACTGCCAGATCAGGGGCACATTGGGCGGCTCCTTTAACATGATAAAGGCAAAGCTCTCCGGTATCCACTGGGGACAATTGATCAGCAGCAGAAAGGTGGGCGTCATAAGGTAGGTCAGTAGCGCAATAAGAAACCGGGTGATACGCAGATAAGTACCGGTTACCGGCGGGAAATAGTAGTCATCCGCCTCCTCCACCACATCAAAGATGGTGGTGGGCAGAATCATGGCGGAAGGAGAATTATCCACCAGCAGGATCACATTTCCCTCCAATACCTGGGCAGCCGCTGTGTCCGGCCTTTCCGTATATTTGAATTTCGGGAAAGGATTCCACCATCTGCCCGGTACCAGGCACTCCGCCAGAGACTCCTGATTCATGGTCAGGGAATCCACCTGTATCTTCTGGATCTTCTGCTTGATCTCCTCCAGAAAGCCATGATCCACCCGGGAATCCATATAGCAGAGTACAATATCCGTCTTGGAGCTTTTGCCTGCACTCATCATTTCCATCCGCAGATCCGTATCCCGGATCCGCCGCCGGACCAGCGCCGTATTAAAGATCACAGTCTCCACAAAACCATCCTTAGAGCCCCGCTGCACCTTGTCTTTTTCCGGTTCCTCCACATTTCTGGCCGGATAGGTGCGGGCATCAATCAGCACCGCCTCCCGGTAGCCGTCAACCAGCAAGGCAAATACGCCGGAGAGCACATTGGAGATGATCTTCTCCCACTCCTTCTCCTGATCCACCTCAATGTACGGGATGCTCTTTTTCAGCATCTGCGCTGCATCCTGGGGCATATCCTCCGCTTTCAGATCCATAAAATACTGCAGCAGCTTCTGCATCATATCATCCTTGCAGAAGCCGTCTATAAAATACAGGGCGGCCTCCCGGCCCCCGATCTCAATGGTACGGGTCACCACATCAAAATTCAGATCCGCTGCCAGCTTATGATTCAGATAAACCTTGTCCGCCTCCAGCCGGCCGCTGATGGCTGAGCCCTCCTGTTTATTCTGTTCCCCTGCATCCGTGGGCAGCTGCCCACTGTACTGGTTCTCCTTTTTTCCTTGCTCCGACATAAAAACTCCCTTCCGGGGACAACCCTTTTTATGGGATATTGTTCCAAGAAGAGAGTTTTTTATTCTTAATAGGCTTCATTCTGAGGAATCTTCCTTGAATTGCCTGGGTTATTTACTGAATCGTGGTACTGCCAAAACCACCGTTGCGGATTCCCTGTGCATCATCATCCACTGTGATGCCGTACTCCAGGAAAATCCCCTGCATAAATCCCATGCCGGCGCTGATCTCCAGCATCTTGCCCTCCCGGGAATCGTTGGTGATCTTTGCCATGATATGGCCCTCATTATCCGAGTAGAAATAATCGCTGTCGATAATCCCCACCGTATTATTCAGCTGCAGACGGTATTTAAAGCCCAGACCGCTTCGGGGATAGAGCTCGAGTACCCAGTCATCCTCCATCTCTGCCCTAATGCCCGTGGGGATCTTGACAGAGGCGCCGGGCTCTAAGGAAAAGGCGAAAGGGGAGAAAAAATCATACCCTGCACTACCCTTCGTGGCCCGTCTGGGCAATTCTATAGACTCATAGATATCCCGGATATCCTCCTCGGAATATTCCGGAAATTCTTCCTTTACTACGGGTAAAAACTGTTCTAAACTGACTTTATGAAATCTGGCTATTCTTCTCATGATCTGTACCAAGCCTCAGGCGAACCGGTTCCTTCGCCATTTCCTTTCCGTATATTGCCTTTTTCCCCTCGCACATTATATATCATGATTGCTTTGCAATCACGATGGATGGCCATCCGGCCGTTATCTGTCTGGAATAAGGTCATTATATCATGATTGCTCCGCACATGAGCCTCCGGCGGATGCGCATGATTTGCTTTGATATTTGTCCTCCCTCCGGTCGGACGCAAATCAGCGCTGAGATAATGTCTGTCGACATTATCTCAGGTCACAGGCCGGCCCTGCGGGTATGGGATCGCTTACCGTCTCCCTGGCATAATCGCCGCAGTGCAATACGGGAATGGAGGGATCCGGCTGCTTTAAGGTGTCCTGTACATCAATGACCCTCTGGTTGGCGCTGCCCTTCCACAACAGCTTCGTATCCTTTTTCTCTGCCTGAAACTCACCGTCCACCACCACATCCACATACTGCATCAAGGGGTAGTACATAATATCCTCCCAGCTGTCGCCGGTGTAGAGCCAAATCGTCTTATTCGGATATTTCTCCCGGATCTCCGCCATCAGGCTGCGTACCTCCAGACGGTTGGCCGGATGCAGCGGATCTCCGCCGGAAAAAGTAATCCCGGAGATATACTTTTTATCCAGCTGTTCAAAAATCTCCTGCTTGGCAGCTTCGTCAAAAAGCAATCCGCCGTCTGGATCCCAAGTAATCGGATTATGACATTCCCGGCAGCAGTGATTACAGCCTGCCACCCACAGCACCACCCGCAGGCCGTCGCCGTTGAGCATGTCGTCCTTGGTTATATTATGATATCGCATATCACATGGACTTCCTTTCCGCAATCTCTGCCATCTTCGCATCGTTTAATCTGGTATCCCCATGTACCCTGGAATAAGACAGATAACCGTTCATACGATCAATCTTGGTCAGGTTGCGGCTGCCGCACTTGGGACATACATCCATCTCCAGCTCCTGATGACCGCAGTCATCACAGTAGGCCAGAGACAGATTCACTCCTTCATAAAAGCCCATATCCATAGCTCGATAAATCAAGATCTTGATTGCGTCTATATTATAATCAATCGGATATTTCACATACTGGATCTTGCCGCCGTTGCACAGATCCCAGAAGCGGTCCTCCTTGTCCTGCTTCTCGATGGGGGTAATGTCCTCCGATACATGACAGTGAAAGCTGTTGCTCACATACTCCCTGTCAGACACACCCTCCACAATCCCGTATTTCTTACGAAACTGCTTTACCTGGACGCCGCAGAGATTCTCCGCAGGAGTCCCGTAGATGGCATACAGATTGCCATCCTCTTCCTTAAACTCATTCACCCTGGCATTGATATATTCCATAACCTCCAGAGCAAAAGCGCCGTCCTCCACCAGACTCTTGCCGTTATACAGCTCCTGCAGCTCATTTAAAGCCGTAATGCCAAAGCTGGCAGTGGCTGACTTCAGCAGGGGCTTGATCTTGTCCGTCAGCTTCAGATGTCCTCCCAAAAAGCCTCCCTCACAATAGGCCAGAGGGTTAGTGGATGCCCGCATCTCTCCTAAATATGCATAGGTACGAATATGGAGCTGGCGGATCAAATTGAGATAGTAATCCAGCACTTCATAGAAATCCCTGCTCTCCTTTCTGGCCTTAGCCAGAATCATGGGCAGATGCAGAGAGATGGCGCCGATATTGAAACGCCCCACAAATACAGGCATGTCCTGATCATCCTCGGGATGCATGCCGCCCCGCTCATACCAGGGAGATAAAAATGCCCTGCAGCCCATGGGGGATATGATCCTGCCGTACTGTTTATAAATGCTGGCCACATAGCCCTTGCCTGTCAGACTCAGCCAGTCAGGATACATGGTCTTGGCCGAACACTGCACCCCTGCCTCAAATACATCCTCCAGGGGCTTACCGGGGCCGTGCAGATTCTCGTCAAACAAAAATACGATCTTGGGGAACAGCACAGGCTTCTTACACTCCGCTTTTCCCTGTCCCTTTCTCCGCACATTCAGCATGGAGATGGTGGCCAGCTTAGCAAAGCGGCCTGTACCCGTACCCGCCGTCACCGTGATAAAGGGATAATCTCCCCGGCTGCTGCCCACAGTATTGAACTTATACTCCCAGCCCTGGAAACCCTGTTCAAACTCTCTCACCACATCCGCATAAGCCTCCTTCTCGGCAGTATCCGGATCAATCCCCAGCCGGGCATATTTTTCCAGGCATCTCTTATAGGACTTCTCCGCATAAGGCTCCAGAATCAGATCCACGCTGGGCACCGTAAAACCGCCGTATTGCTGGCTGGCTGCGCTGAGCACAATATCGCCGATGACATCAAAAGCAACATCCAGGGTCTTGGGCTCATTATACCATACATTTCCCATCTCAAAGCCGCCCCGGAGCACATTCTCCACATCAAACAGACAGCAGTTCATGGTATCCCTGCGGGCAGACATATCATGGACATAGATATATCCGTCGCGGCAGGCCTGGATCTCCTCCGTAGTCATGAAGAATTTCTGATACAGCTCCTTGTTCAGCTGATTGAAGATCAGACTTCTCTTGGTAGATACCAGAGCGGAATCCGTGTTGGCGTTCTCCTTGTCCCCAATATACATGATGGACTGGCTCTTTTTATACACATCATCCAGCATCCGTACAAAATCCTGCTTATAGTTGCGGTAATCCCGATAGCTTTTCGCTACCACGGGCTTTACCTGCTCCAAAGCGCTCTCCACGATATTATGCATAATAGGGATGGGGATCTCCTGCTGCCCTAACTCGTTTACCTTGTCCACCACATACTGACAGATATGGCGCTTCTCCTCATCAGTAAACTGGGTCAGGGCGCGATATGCGCTCTTCCCTACGGCATTAATCACCTTCTGCACATTAAAGGCCTCTTTACTGCCATCCTTTTTAATGACATATACAGCCTTTTGAGGTTTATAGATAATGCCATAGTCCTCTGCGCTCTTTTCTTCCACTCCAGTCATACTGCTCATACTTCCCATCCCTTTCCTGTCACTTCTCAAATCGTATGCATCCACCATATATGGTGCTGCGTTCCCGTAAACATTCCCATATTTAGTGTTCATTTTCTAGTATAAGTAAGAAATCCTGAATTGTCAACGGAGGATCCATTTAAAATTTGCCAAAATTAATTTTGCATATTTGTGCTTCTTTTTCACAAGATTCCTATTGACTATAATCCTTTAAAATTCCCTGCAGCCTGCTGCAGTATTCCTCCTTTACCCACTGAGGGCCTATGATGCGGATCCGGCTGCCCAGCCCTGTGAGCCAGCCGTAGAAGGGCTCGCTGACCACCACCTTGACCCGGACTCGCAGCAGTCCCTCCTGCTCTCTGCGCAGAATGATCTCTCTGCCGAAGCGGTCCAGCACCACGCCGGCCAGCTCCTCCTTAAGCTCCAGCTGCACAATTTCCTCCTGTCCGCCGAACATGCCGAAGGTCTTGTCGGCATATACAGCCAGATCCAGCTTCTCAAACTCCTCCCGGCCCAGGCGTCCTGCCTCCTGCTGCTTTACATCCGCCATCTTATCCACCCGGTAATGCTTCATCAGCTTAGCTGTATCATCCCAGGCCATCAGGTAATAATTTTCCTCCCGCCAGATCAGCGCCCAAGGACTGACATGGTAGAGCAGCCCATTTTTGCGGGGCACCAGCTTTTTATCCTCATTCCATTCCAGATACCGGAAGCTGATCCGGCAGTTATCCTGGATAGCCCGGTGCAGGGCGTCGATACAGTAATAGACGCTTTCATTCTCGGTCTTGATGCGGCCCACCACATAAACCTGACGCTGCAGCTTTCCCGCATCATGGCGGCTGGCCAGCTTCTCCAGCTTGCCGATCAGTTCCCGGGACTTCCTGCTGGTGATAAACCGGGAGGACTGCACCGCATCCACCAGCAGCTTCAGCTCTGCCAGCTCAAACTCCCTGCCGGCCATCTAGTAGCCCCCGCCCTGTCTGCTGGGCAGCTGTACAATGTCATAGCCGAACTGCTGCAGGCACCGGATATCATCATAGATACTTTTACGCTCGCTGGGGATCCCCAGGACTTCCAAACGGCCGATCAGTTCCTGAGTACTTAGTGCATGGGCCTCATCCGTCTCCTCTGTCAGTATTTTAACCAGATAAAGCAATTTTAATTTCTGTCCTGATCCCCTTGGCATCTTTATACCCCCATATCCCACAGGCTGTGCCTGTATCTCTTCCTCATGCGTTTCTGATCAGGCTAAACAAAAATTTGCAACACCTCATAGATCTGCTGCAAAACCGATATCTCATAATCCGCCCGATATACATAAGCAGGCTTCTTCTTCCCCGGATTATACCAGCAAGTCCGTATACCGGCCTGTATCCCTCCTAGGATATCACTGGTCATGGAATCCCCGATAATCAGAATCCTCCCCCTGTCCCTCTCCTCCAGCTGCTCCAGGCAGCAGTCAAAAAAGGTACGGCTGGGTTTATCGGAGCCGACGGCCTCTGAGATAAATATGCCGTCCATTACCTCAGAAAGTCCTGACAGCTTCAGCTTGTTTTCCTGTATTGCCGTCACCCCGTTGGTCACCACATACTGGCGGTAATGGCCCTGAAGGGATTTTACAATGGTCAGTGCATCGTCCAGAAAAGCATAGGTATTACCCAGTCCGGTCTCATATTCCTTCCGAAAGGCCTCCTCATCAATTCCCGATAAACCATATTCGGCAAAAAAATCCCGGAATCTGGCAGATAGCAGTTCTTTCCTGGTAATCTCACCTAACTCCAGCTTCTTCCAGTAGCTGTCATTGATCCGGCCGTACCCTTCAATCATTTCCTCTGTCAGCGGCCTGCCGATGCTGCGGAAACATCTGCGCAGAGAATGCCTCATGGAGTAGTTAAAATCCAGCAGAGTACCATCCACATCCCACAGAAGCGTGGTAAAAACCTGTTTATTCTCTTTCTCCATGCTCTGTGCCCGCATCCTGCAGCGCCTGTTCCCGATCCTTCTTCTTCCGCAGAGTAATCCCGATGCCTATTGCCACAGCTGCCACGGCAGCAATCACCAGCATCAATACCAGATAGGATAAAAACGAATTAAAAAAGCTTACCATATAACTGCCTCCTTTATGATCATTCCTCAATCCCGTAAGTCCCACGCAATGAAAACATTTTCCCCATTATAACCGGACTTTCCGGGCTCCGTCAAGACAGATGCCAGATTCCCTGCCGTAAAAAGTCTTCGGCCTGTTGCTGCGCCCTCTTTATAATGGACGGCTCATAGCCCATGATCTCCAACAGACGGATGGCATTACGGCTGCCCGCTTTTCCTTTCTGCAGCGTATAGGGAAACAGGATATCTCCCTCCCGGATCTCTTCTTCAAAATGATAATTGTCATACTGTCCGGCCAGAAGCTCTGTCAGCTCAATATCATGAGTTGCTGCAAAACAAAGAATATTCGCTCCCGTCAGGCTCAGCAGGATCTGTGTCCCCGCCGCAATGCGTTCCACGGTATTAGTGCCCCGCAGCACCTCATCCACAAAGCACAGCACCGGCCTCTCCCCCTTCTCTGCCGCAGCATCCAGGATCCGCTTCAGGGACTTGATCTCCACCATATAATAGCTTTCTCCGCTGGCCAGATCATCCCGCAGGGACATGGATGAATAGATCCGGTACATGGGGGCGGAGTAAGCGTCTGCTGTCACCGTATACAGCGTCTGGGCCAGCAGCGCACCTATGGCTACGGTTTTCAGGAAAGTGGACTTACCGGAGGCATTGGAACCCGTCAGCAGCACTCCTCTGCCTGCGGAAATGCTGTTTTTCACAGGATGCTCGATCAGGGGATGGTACAGCTGCTCTGCAGACAGCTTTTCTCCCTCCAGCTGCGGCCTGCACCAGTCTGCGTCCTCCCCCTCCAGACTGGCGCGGTACAGGGCGGTGCTGACCGCCGCTTCCAGATAGCCCAGGCAGCTTACCACCTGGTCGATTTCCTCTCTGTGTATGCCGACCTCCCTAAGCATCCGGTTAAAAAAAATCAGATCCACATGAAAAGCCATCCGTACATAATCCAGCAGGATATCCAGGGGGCTTCCTCCCGTCGTATTGCCTGCCTTGGAAAACACCCAGAAAGAACCCCTCTGGGACTTAGCCAACGCCTTTCTGCACTGGCGCAGCCGCTGGTTCTCCCGTTCACAGATGGGGAGCGCTAATCCGGCCGTCTTTTCTGCAGCCGCCAGAAGCCGGGTAATATAAGCCAGACTGGTAATATAGGGCTCAATCTCCCGTTTGACTCCCAAATAGGTAATGATATTATATACCATCAGAACACCTATTCCCCCCAGACCCGCAGGCAAACGGAAAAACAGCAGCAACACAGCAGGAAGATACAGCAGATTCACAACCGTATCCTTGACATTGGATCTGTTTCCCAGAGTATGCAGATATTCCAGATAATCATACAGGGAAAATTTCCCCGTATTCCCCAGCTTTCCCATCAGCTTCTGAAAAGCCACCCGCTGATCCTGATGCTCTGCAAAATAATTGGCCACACGGTCAAAATACTGCAGCTCCTCCCGGGATCTGTTGGGCGACCGCAGCAGATAATACAGCACCTCCTCCCCGCTGGAGGAAATGGTATAGTTCATACGCATAAACACCTGATCCATGGAGAGATCATTCCAGGTAATATCGTCAATCTGTCCAGGCTCTCTGTGATTTTCATAATATCCCGGAATCCGCAGGAAGCGTTCGACTTCATATTCCCTATCCGGGCGTTCCCCAGAGCATTCATACAGTT
>CALWLO010000115.1 GCA_944381545.1 uncultured Acetatifactor sp.
ACTGTAATTGGTATACAGCAATTCGGAAGAGCTTTCCTTTGTAATATAGAAAGAAGGATAACTGCCCGTCGCCACAATCTTTAAAAAGAATTCCTGCTTATTTGCTTCAAAGTTCACATACTCGGAGTATACCGGCATCACGCCCTTTAGTACAATGGACAGAAACGGTACGCTCACATCCTCCAAAATATAACTGGAGGTGTACAGCGGCATATCCAGAAACGCTTTTGTGTCACTCCACAGATAGGCGAAAGGCTGCTCCAGCACCAGTTCCGTATCTGCGGCAATGCCGGCAGCCAAGTCCGCATAGCTGGCCGCAGTGTCATACCGGGTATAAACGGTGCCGCTGTAGGTATAGGAATACAGGGTATTGCTGATACCGGCAATACAGAGGTTATCCACCCCCTTAGCAGTGTAGCTCTTAACCAGCTTATCCGTCATGTATTTGCTGCGGGCCGGAGTCAGATACATCATCGTCTCATAGACATCCTTGTAGGTCTCTTCCTCATAGCGGCGCTTATTGATCTTTTTAATCACATTGAAAGAAGCATTCTTTTCATCCGGGTTGATCCGCAATGCGTCATGATACAGATAAAACTGAATCCCTTCTGCCTCTGCATCCAGCATCAGCTCCGTCAGAGCCCCCGTTCCGCCGATCTTGCTGTCCGCCGCATATTTGGAGATCGGGATGTTGTAGAGCCCGCCCTTCTGCCAGCCCTTGTATATGGTAAAGAGCTCGGTTAATCCTGCAGCGCTTAGATCGCTGTAAATCTCCCGGATGTCTTCCACAGTTGTCATGACCACGGCGTTGGTTCCCAGCACCCAGCTTTCTCTCTCCGTCCCCAGGAAGTCGATTCTGGTGTGATAATCGCAGTCCTGAATCTCCAAGGTGCCGTTGCCCAACAGATACTCTCTGTAAGCATTTGCCATACCGGCGTAATTGGCCTGATCCCCGCTCAGAAAAAGGAAACGCACCTGCAGATCGGAATGGCTTCTCTCCTCCTCTGCCAGATGCAGGGAGCCGGAAGTACTGTTGTTGCTGGTGGGCTGTGTATACAGCTTTCTCTCCACAAATTTTGCGAAAGCGCGATTATAATCCACACTGACCCCATTGGGGGCCGCTTCTATGCTGGCCCTCATAGCTCCGTCCTCCACGATGGCCAGGTATGCGATCTCATCCTCGGTGTGGGCAATGCCGTAAACCGGTGCGATCACCTGCTCCGCATCCGTGATCATATTATACCGGTTCCACAGAAGGGATTCCACAATCAGCTCATCAAAGCCCACATCACTGCCATAGATCATAGAGGAGTATCCGCTGTTAAAGCGTCCTTCCTTGTCATCCAGATAGATCAGGGCGCCGTTTCCATCCGGGATAAACAAATAGCCTTCCTTATCATCCAGATAGGAATTTCCCATGTAAGGATACATGGCAATGGTGCCGATCTGATAATTTTCACCGTCTTCCCGGATGGATTCATCCGGTATTCTGACGGTCAGGCCGTCTTCCGTCAGGGAAACCTCCAGCCTAAACCCCAGCTGATAGGTATTCCAATACAGATCAGCGATAAACCCGCTGTCAGTATAAGTAATGTTTTTCGTTACCTCATCATTTACCAGATCCGCCTGCTTGGTATCGTCATTCTTGTTAATCATGGTAAGCACCACAGCAGATTTCATCGCCCCAATCCAGGTGGCATTATTCTTTCCGTCATCATAGCTGATGGAGGATTCCATGTAAGCGCCCGTCTGCTTATCCTCTATCACAAGAGACAGATCACTCTCATTGACATACAGCGCATAGCGGGAGTTCTCTGTCAGATAGGTATGCCCGTTGATTTCCTCCGCAGCCCCAGCCGTCAGCGCCCCATCCGGGACAGTAGCCATCAGCGCCAGCGTCCCCAGCAGCACTGCCATACAAAAAGCAACTGCTTTTTTTAAATTATGAGCCAATTCGATACACCACCTCCCCAGCTAAGGACTGCAGGAAATCAAACACCTGAGACCAAAGTACGTAAATGATAAAGGCCAGCAGACACACGATCAGGATCGTAAAGATCGTCAGGAAAATAATCTTGAACGTCTCCTTCACCGTATAATTGTTTATCTCCTTGATGGAGATAAAGGCCAGCACAGCTATCCAGACAGCCATAACCAGCATCGCCAGCTCCACAAAGAATGCCTCATTGTAGGTGACTACATGAGAAAGCAGGAACACAAAGGGGATCAGGGTAATGTAAGGACCCATACTGTAAATGAAGGAACAATAGATCGCTTTAAGCTTACCTTCCCCGTCATTAATCGTACACATCAGATAATTACAGCCTACGATCAGAAGCAGTCCAATGATAATCATTCCCGCATCGGAAACCACATCATAGCTTCCTTCCCTGACATTCTTCAGCAGGAAACCGCAGAAGTATTTATTGATCACGAAAAATACAATGCCAGTCACCAACAGGATATTGGCGCTCAATATGGAAACTCTGCCCTCATGCTTTATCCCATAACAGCCGTCTATGGGATGACGCATGAAAGTAAACATATACCGCAGCTGTCTGATCACCCGATACTCCCCGAAGCGGTGCAGCGCAGCTCTGGGCTTATCCAGAATGTGCTTTTTCCGGTCCAGCATGCGAATTCCCTTTACTAGGACATACAGTACGATGAGGAGGATTACCACCGCCGTCAGATTGTGCTTCAGCCAGACATTGCGGATCTCCCAGAAAGAATCGGAATAGCCTTCAAAATCCTTCGCCAGCCTGGAGTACTTCAGCGCCTCCTCGTAGTTTTCTTCCTTATAAAGAGCCTTTCCCATGGCCATGTTTGCATAATCAAACAGATTATTCATCTGCAGCACCTGCTGCAGCGGTTCTTTACTCTCGGAATATCTGCCCTTGGAAAACAGGTAAAGCGCCGCATGCAGATAGTTGGTAAATTCGGTGGGCTCATATACCTGAATCTGCGCCTTATCGGAGTCCAGCACATAGATCCTGTCATCCTTACTGATCTGGATTGCCTCGACCTTGGTGCTCAAACCAATCCTCTGCTGGCCGTCATCGCTTCCGCCAAATACAAACAGCAGATTACCCTCATTGTTGTACTCATATATGTATCCCATCTGAGAAGCCACAAACACATTGTCATGGTTTCCCACCGCAACGGCTGCGGGAACCTCCTCGTAGGCATCCGGTTCAATCATATTGACGCCGGCAATATTCAGCCTCTTTAAAGTTTCCAGCTCCTCACCTCTTGTTACGGTATAAATCAGCCCCTTTTCATCAATCGCCATATTATCCGGGGTTGCCGGAATATTGCTCTGGGATTTCGCCCTCTGGGCGTCCGTCTGTATGGATCTCCAGATAATATTCCAAAGGGATGCATTGGTGCTGTTGGTTCCGAAATAGCCCAGGAAGGTCCCTCCTTCTACCGGACTGATCTCCACAATACCGTTTGTGTTTGATTCACAGATCACGTACATGGTTCCTGCGGCATTTACCACGATTTTCACCGGCAGGAAATCCTGGGTCTCACCGTACATTGCCTCGGTAGGCCTGCCATAGCTGCGGATCAGCTCCCCGTTTTCATCGAATACAAAGATCTGTTTTGCATCCCGGTCTGCCACATAACAGATATGCTCCGCCGTGACATACATGCCCCTAGGATTCACCAGCGTGCCCTCGCCAAAGGTGGTAATCAGATTGGCCTCCATATCGGATACCACCACGCGCTTGTTTCCGCTGTCCAGGATATACATATAGCCGTCGTCCAGCAGGGTAAAATCCGTTGGCCCCGCCAGACTCTCCTCCCCGATCTTGGTGATGGTTTCATAGGGCAGATACGCCGTCTGTGTCTCAGTGACATAGCCATATCCATCCACCGTATAGGTCTTATAAGGCGCATCCGCCAGAGCCGTCATAGGACTCCGTTCCAGAACCAATCCTGCGGCAGTGAGCAGGGCCATCAATGAGACCAAAAGCCTTTTCATCCTTTTTTTCATTGTTTTCACCCTCTCATTTCTACTTGATACCGGAATGTGCCATTGTGTTCATCACGTTCTTCTGCAGGATACAGAAAAGGATCAGGTTCGGCAGGAACATGATCAGGGATGCCGCCGCCGCAATCCCCTGGCCGGCTACGGTATTGGTCGTTGTGGTACTGGTCAGTGTACTCATATAAAAGGCCAGCGACTTTATAGAGTCATCGTTAATATAATAATTGGAGGTCTCCAGGTTGGTCCAGACCTGCTGAAACACCAAGATCGCCGCCGTGGCAATGGCGGGCCTGATCAGCGGAAGCACTACCTTCAGATAGATCTGCCACTCCTTTGCGCCGTCCATGTAAGCCGCCTCGATCAGAGAATCAGGCACCTGATCCACAAACTGCTTAATCAGAAACAATCCCACCGGCAGTGCAATCAGAGGAAGGATCTCTGCCCAGTAGGTATCGATCATTCCCAGCTTATTGACAATCAGATATCTGGGGATCATCACGGCACAGGATACAAACATCAGGGCAATCTGGTTGATCTGCATCATCACATTTCTGCCCTTGAACTTCAGCTTTGACAATGCATAGGCCGCCATGGTGGAAAACAGCAGGGAACCAAATACCACCGCAGCCGTGATAAAGATACTGTTAAACACATACTTGCTCAGCGGTATCCCTGCAGACTGGGAAGCCTTCAGAAGCTTACGGAAGTTATCCAAAGTCGGGTGCAGGGTAATAAACTTCGGAGGGAAAGCGAACAGCTCCTCCATCGGCTTAAACGCATGGAAAAATATAAATACAATCGGCAGCCCGGTCAGCAGCACCATGGGCAGTACCAGAAGAAAAATCTTGATCTGCCCCTTTTCAAATTCGTCCGGGCTCATTCTGTGTCCTTTATATGCAGCCATCTTTTTTCCTCCCTTCCTCAATCTTTCTCCGTGAAAAGCTTTGTGGATACTGCCGAGAATATCTGCACAATCAGAAGCAGCACCACGGAAACAGCCGCCGCATAACCCATCTCATATCGGATAAAGCCATAGTCCTCAATATGGTTGACAATCAGCTGGGCCGCATACTGGGGTGTGGGATTGCCGGCAAGCAGCGTACTGATCTGGCCATTCTGGAAAGCGCCCACAATCTGCATAACCGCTGCAAACAGCATCTGGGGCTTCATGCTGGGGATCGTCACATAGATCATTTCCTGGAAACGGTTCCTGACGCCGTCTATCGCCGCCGCCTCGTACAGAGATTCATCCACATTCAGCAGTCCGGCCAGAATGGACAGAAAACCCACGCCCATACTGCTCCACAGCCCGATAATAATGACAATCGGCAGCAGGTAATCCGTACTTACCAGCCAGATGATGGGCTCGTTGATCACCCCGATGTTCATCAGCCAGCTGTTAATATATCCGGTCTGATCACCCGTAAACATGATCTTCCACAGAACCGTCATGGCCACGCCGGTAGTCATGCTGGGCGAATACAGGATCAGGGCAAATATGGTACGGGGAACCTTGGGGAGATTCGCCAGCGCCCAGGCCAGCAGGAAGGACAGCACATAGCCTCCCACTCCGACGATCAGAGCGTACTTGACCGTATTCGGCAATACATATTTCATAAAAGTATCATCACTGGTAATCAGATTTATGTAATTCAGAAACCCCACAAAATTCGGTGTCTCAATGGCATTGAAATTGGTGAAGGACAGGAGCACTGCCATGATAACCGGAGCCAGTATGAATACCACAAATAACGCTGCATAGGGGAATACAAACCAATATCCGTTTTTATTGGAATGCATTCTCTTTCCTACTGATGATTTCTTACGCATTCTCTTTCCTCTCTCCTTCATGGCTTTATTCATTCTGCGTCATGATCTCATGAACCTTGCTTACGGAGGGTATGATGTAATCCCTGATCACATTTCCATCAGCATCAATATAGCCGAATTCCTCCAGTTTGCGGGACGTTTCGCGGCTTGCAATCTTATAGACCTCATCCATGCGGGATCTGACGGTATCACCGTTTACCACGATATCATTAAAGGCGTTGCTCAGTTCGCGCTCCAGCATATAGCTTCCCAGCAGTCTGGGAGCTTCCAGGATATTTTCCGCCTGCTCCATAATAATGTCCTTATGTGCGGTGGGATAGGGCAGCCGGGCAAACGCCTCCAGGTTGGCCGTAGGCCAGATATATTCGTCTCCGTACATGATCTGCAGCATCTGTCCGAACTGTGCCTGCACTTCGGTGCTGGACCACCATTCCATGAAGGCCCAGGCCTTCTGTTCTCTCTCATCGTTGGAGGAGAACATCACCATACTCTCGGCGCCGCCGGACATATACCGGTAGATCTCGCCGGTCTCCGGATCCTCCACACCGGGAACCAGTGCGATCTCCCAGGAATTCTCGATCTCCGGCGCAGCGTTCAGGATCAGGTTGTAGGAGTTGAAATCCGCAATACCTATGGGCAGATCCCCGTTTCGAAAATGCTGGTAGAAGTTCGGGATATCCACCGGCATATTATACAGAGTAAACAGCTCCGTCAATTCCGTAAAGCCTGCTACCGTCTCCTCACTGTCCACCAGAAGATCCAGCGCCGTGTCCCCATAGAGGGCGCCCCCATTCTGGAAAATCAGGGGCGTTGTCCCGTGGAAATTCCTCATGGTCAGCATGGCCGCTGTGGGATAGTACACATTCAGGCCTCTCATCTGCAGATCCGGAAGCATGGCAATCAGCTCCTCCATGGTATTCGGCGCCTCCAGGCCCAGCTTTTCCAGAATATCCGTCCGGTAGAACATAACATAGAAATTCATGGTCTCCGGAAGGGAGTATAGGCCGTCTCCGATCACAGAGGATATGAGGATACCTTCGTTATATCTGCCGAACACCTCCTGATAATTGTCAAATTTTGTCAGATCCACCAATGCGCCCCGGATCCCCAGTTCAAAGGGGATAGCGTAGTTGATGCCGGTTGCGATATCCGGCGTATCCCCCGATGCATTGGAGAGCACCAGCTTATTGGCATCCGTCATAATGGCCAGATCCACTTCAATGCCTGTCTGGGGTGTAAACTCCTCATCGATCATCTTCTGCATGATCTCCACGTATTGCCTTGGCCTGTTCACCCATACCTGGATGTGGGACTCATCCGTATTGCTGGCAGAATAGGACTGCCCAAAGAAGGAATAAAAAAATCTGCTCACAGAAAGTCCCATGCTCTGGAAGAAATTCTGCTTTTGGGGAAGCTCTGCATCCTCCTGATATATGTAGATCCGATCCACTGCCAGGTTGTTGTCATTGATCAGATCCACAAAATTGGCGATCTGTGTATTGATGGAATTCACACTGGTGGACAGCTCAGCCACACGGTATGTCAATTCATTAGGTTCATCCCCCAAAGACTTCAGCTGCTTTGCTGCAATCAGCAGATAGGAGAACGCCGCCACATCCTCGGGATCATCGGCGCCCACAAACTTCTCTGCTTCTTCCGTAATGCTGTACAGCCGCTCTACCCAGCCGTAAAGCCGCTCCTGCACATCCGGAATGTACCTGGTCAGCCGCAGATCCCGGTACTTATCCTTGTTGGTTCCGGCAACCTTCGTAACCTCCAAGGACAGATCGCTGATACCGCTCATGATCTCATCCACCGCCTCCAGAGCATACCGGATGGCGTCCGCACTGATTGTCATGGAAATCGTGTGAATTCCCTCGTCCAGATAGACGCTGAGTTTGTTGCCGTCCTCATCCGAAAGCGTCGCCGTTTTGTATTTTGTGGTATAGGTTACCGGGTAACTCTGAAATGCCGTGTTGGGAATCTCACCGTCCACCCTCCAGTCCACAAACACGGGAAAATCATTTTTCTCCGACTGCCTGTAGTTCATACCGATATAATAATATCCGGGGTTTTCCACATAAAACTGGTAAGTAACCGTCTGTCCTGCGGTGGCAAAGGAATCCTCATCCACCGTGTTCAGCACGGTTTCTTTCGCAGACAGCGGTGAAAGCGCTGAATCGTACTTCCCTACGGAATGAATGGAAGAATCATTTCTCTCATAAAAATCTTCCCCCTCAATCACAATCAGTTCCGTCCCTGAGGCAGGCTCTGAGCCGGTATAAGCGGCAATCTCCCCGGGAGAGGACAGAGTGATGTTGCCAAGCAGGAAGTTGCCCTCGCTGACCTCCAGCTCAAAAGTATGTACGCCCGCTTCCAGCTGCACCATCAACGGCTCCGAATAACGATAGCTGGCATCCATAATCTCCTTATGTTCCCACTGGATCTTTTTATCAGGCAGGGTCACAATCTCATTGCCGTAACGGTCTATATCCGCTTCACCATCTGAAATCCAGGTGGTTTCGAAAGAAAGGTTTCTTGTCTCATAAAAAGGATATTCTCCATCCACCATAAAAGAAAACTCGATCGGCAGGATGGAACTGTCGTAGGACAAATAGTCAAAGCCGATCCAGTACAGGCCGGTCCGGGGCACCTCCAGAGAAACCTTTACCCTGTCGCCGCTTGACAGGTCAATGACATCGTTGGCGTAATCATAGCTGTCAGATGTCAGCAGCTCTCTACAGGAAGCATCCAGGATATCCCCCATTGCAAAGGACAGCGTCTCCCCCGTATATATGGGCGCAGTATAACCGGCACTGACCCTGGTGTAATTGCTGCTCAGCCTCTCCGTTGTGTAATCACCGGACGCTATACCGGAACCCGCTTCCTCCGCTGTTTCTGTCTGCTGGCTTTCTGCGTCGGCTGCGTGAACACTGTTCATGCCGTATAAATCAAATAACAGCGC
>CALWLO010000116.1 GCA_944381545.1 uncultured Acetatifactor sp.
CATGGATCAGTGTGCCATTGCCATGGGCAGGCAGGGACATGCGATGTTCCTGGATACGGCGGATCTGTCCTATGAGTATGCGCCGATTAAGCTGGAGCATGCCAAGATCGTGATTGCCTGCAGCAACAAAAAACGGGGGCTGGGGGATTCCAAGTATAACGAGCGGCGCTGGGAGTGTGAAACCGCCCTGGCCCAGCTGCAGCAGGTATGCCGGATTGCATCTCTGGGAGAACTGACAGAGGAAGCCTTTGAGCAGCACAAGGAAGCCGTCAGCAGTGAGGTACACCGGAAAAGAGCGAAGCATGCGGTATATGAGAACCAGCGGACGATTCAGGCGGTGGAGGCGCTGAAGGCCAATGATATTCAGCGGTTTGGCCAGCTCATGAATGCTTCCCATGTGTCTCTGCGGGATGATTATGAGGTAACCGGTGTGGAACTGGATACTCTGGTAGAGGAGGCCTGGAAGGTGGAGGGCGTGATCGGCTCCCGGATGACCGGCGCAGGCTTCGGCGGCTGCACGGTCAGCATTGTGGAGGATGAGGCCATTGATACCTTCATTGCCCAGGTAGGTGCTGCCTATGAGAAAAAGATCGGCTATGCTGCTGATTTTTATGTGGTAGAGAGCGGAGACGGCCCCCGCAGGCTGTAGGCCGGCGTTTTCGAATAGCGGATAAGGAGGGATCCGGCAGGTGTTTCCAGAGGATGGCGCCTGCCGGCTTTTTGATTCCTTCTTGTGGCTGAGATTGGCACTTGCGAAGCAGCGCTGATTCTGGTAAGTTAGTAGGAAAGAGCAGCAGGCTTAGGAGACAGGAGATGAAGGTCGCAGTTATCAGTGATATACATGGGAATTATAAAGCGCTGGAGGCGTTTTTGGACGATATCCGGATTCATCCGGTGGAGGCAATCATCGGGCTGGGGGACTATGTGACGGATAGTCCCTATCCCCGGCGCACCCTGTCCATGCTCTACGAGATGGAGAAAACCTATCCCTGTTATCTGATCCGCGGGAACCGGGAGGAGTATCTGCTGGACAACCGCAGGCAGGATCAGGGCTGGCATATCTGTTCTCCCAACGGGGCATTGTATTATACCTATCGGCATGTCAGTGAGGGAGATCTGGACTGGATGGAGGCCATGCCCTCGGAAACGGTGATCCGATTGGGAGATTGTCCGCTTCTTACCCTTTGCCACGGGGCGCCGGGCATGATTCGGGGGAATTTTGAATTTGACAGGCCCTTAAGAGAACAGTCCATGAAAGAGCTGAAGACCCGGTATCTGCTGGGCGGCCACACTCATCATCAGGAAGTGGATGTGCTCTATGGAAAGACCTATCTGAATCCGGGCTCTCTGGGACTGCCCATAGATGAGCAGGGGCGGCACGCTCAGTTTGCTATCCTGGAGGGGGATTTCCGTGGCTGGAAGGTGGAGCTTAAGACCATTGACTATGATGTGGACGGCTTTCTGCGGGATTTTCGGGAAAGCGGCATCGAGGAATATGGCCTGTATTTGACCAGGGCTGTGGAGAAAACCCTGGTAACGGGGCACAATTATTTTTATGATTCCATATGCGAGGCCTGTAAAATCAGCCATAAGGCTTTGCCGGATACCAGCGAAGAGGTCTGGAGGCAGGTGGCAAAACAGCTGGAGCTGTAGAGGTATGGGTTCGGCTGCGCAGTTACGGACAGGCAGAAGCTTTCGGAATGTGAAAAGAACAGAAGAAAGGGAACGGGCAGTATGTTCTGCCTGGGACTTGGTGTAAAATATGGCGGTAAAAAAACATACTCTGGAAGTGCTGGCGGCACTGGACGCCTATTATGGTACGGATTATGTCTGTTATCTGAACCATGAAAATGCTTGGCAGCTGTTAATTGCCACAATACTCAGTGCCCAATGTACTGACGCACGTGTCAATATGGTGACAGAAACCTTATTTCAAAAGTATACCAGCGTGGAAGCCTTTGCCCGGGCAGATCTGAGAGAATTGGAGCAGGATATTCATTCCACGGGCTTTTATCACAACAAGGCTAAGAATATTATTGCCTGCTGTCAGCAGCTGATGGAGAAGCATGGAGGAGAGGTTCCCCGTTCTCTGGAGGAGCTTACGGCCCTGCCCGGCGTAGGCCGTAAGACCGCCAATGTGATCCGGGGCAATATTTATCATGAACCCAGTATCGTTGTGGATACCCATGTAAAGCGCATTTCCCGCAAGCTGGGTCTGACCGCCCAGCAGGATCCTGAGAAGGTGGAGAGGGACCTGATGAAGATCCTGCCCAAGGATCACTGGATTCTTTACAATATTCAGATTATCACCTTTGGACGGGACATCTGTAAGGCTCCCACGCCCCAGTGTGAGCGCTGTTTTATGAGTCACCTGTGTCCCGATTATGCACTGCGTCAGAAGAGGAGCCGCAGCGCAGGGGATGCCCGCAGCCCGAAGGCGAAAAAGGAGACCCCATGATAGATACCTATGTGAGCATAGATCTGGAGACCAGCGGTTTGCAGCCGAAGACGGACAGGATCATTGAAATCGGTGCGGTGAAGGTGCGCCGGGGAGAACCGGAGGACGTCTTTCAGACCCTTGTCAACCCCGGCAGGCAGTTGGAAGAGCGGGTCATAGAGCTGACCCATATCCGCCAGGAAGAGGTGGATGGCGCTCCATATATGGAAGAGGTACTGCCTAAATTGCTTTACTTTCTGGAAGATCTTCCTTTGCTGGGGCATCGGGTGCTTTTTGATTACTCCTTTTTAAAAAAAGCCGCCGTAAATGCGGGACATGCCTTTGAAAAACAGGGAATTGACACACTGCGCATTGCCAGACGCTTTCTGCCGGAGCTGGAGCATCATTCACTGGAGTATTTGTGCACCTATTATCAGATCCCTCATCAGGCCCACAGAGCCTATGAGGATGCCCGGGCCACCAGCAGGCTGTATCATATTCTGGCAGAGCAGTTTTATGAGCAGGAGGCTCAGCTGTTTCAGCCCAGAGAGCTTCATTATGCGGTAAAAAAAGATTCCCCTGCCTCCCAGCGGCAGAAGCAGAGGTTATATGAACTGATGCAGAAGCATAAAATAGTAATAAACTTTGACATAGATACTATAACCCGGAGCGAAGCGAGCCGATATACGGATAAGATTCTTGCAAAGTACGGGCGATAATTTTGCCGGAGGGCGAGGTAAGAGTCAGGGCGGCATCCCAGAGCCCAGCCACTTTTTCCCGTTCGCCGGCCTGGTCATAGAGAGAGGCAAGCAGCCGATAGGACGTGCCCGCATCGCTGTGAATGGAGACGGCATATTCCAGGATCTGTCGGGCCTGGTCTGCGTATCCGGCCTTTAACAGTGTTTCCGCCCATTTTTGCAGGGTCTGCACCAGCAGAGTAAAGTTCTGGTCATATTGGGACAGAACCGTGATATTGGCTGTGCCATAGGTCAGTTTCAGATCTGTATTGGAGATGCCCGCAAAATTTACGATCTTTTCGCCGGCCAGTGCAGTAAGGGTATCCAGACAATCTTTGACGGTGCTGTCCCCGGCCATGACATGTACCGGCAGGGCGTCCAGCGGGATGGTAATATAATCCAGATCATCCAGGGGCCTGCGGCGCACATGGTTGGCCTGCTGTTCCCGATTCCAGAACTGTTCCTGCTTCTTGCGGACGCTGCGGCTGTTGCGCCGGATAACCATGGAGAGCACACTGACAAACACAATAAAACTTGCCAAAAATGTCAAATTCATATATAATATCCTTTCAGAATCAATATAGTTGTCCAAGTACAATTTCTGCTCTGCTAAGCCTTAGGGCCTGCGCAGGAAGGAAAGAGAGGTAGACCTAATGATGAATTTTCATAATAAAAAAACAAAAAGGATCGTATCTGCTGTAATTGTCATCGTACTGGTGTTGGCGATGGTTATTCCTACATTAGCATATTTGATCTGATAATGCAATGACCTATCGGGAAAGGGTAAGGTTTTGGATATGAAAAAATTGGTCAGACATTGGAGCCGGGCCATATTGCTGCTGGCTTTACTGTGCAGCATCAGTCTGCAGGCCCAGGCTGCCGGAGAAGAGACCCTGAAAGACGGTGTCCTGATTCAGGGCATGGATTTAAGCGGGATGAATAAGGAGGAGGCTGTCGATGCAGTGGAGCAGTATGTGGAAGAGACGCTGCGCCCGGTAACCGTGACACTGCTGACCTCCAATAATAGGGAAGTACAGGTGACGGCCGGGGATCTGGGTATTACCTGGAGCAATCCGGAGATCCTGGATGAGGCGTTGGCCATCGGCACAAGAGGTAATGTCATTACCCGCTATAAATTGCTCAAGGATCTGCAGCATGAGCCTGTGAACTATGAGCTTACCTTCAGCTATGACATTAATGCCATTAACCAGATTCTGACGCAGCAGTGCAGCCAGTATGACCAGCAGGCTATCAATGCATCCCTGAAGCATGAAAACGGCGTCTTTACTGTGATTGAGGGGCAGACCGGTTATCTGTTGGACGTGGAGGCCTCCATTGATACCATTTACAATTATATGACGCAGGAGTGGGATCTGCAGCCTTGTACGATTGCCCTGGATGTGGCGGTGGATCAGCCTAAGGGGTCAGTGGAGGAGCTGTCCAGAGTGACGGATCTGATCGGTTCGTATACTACCTCCTTTTCCACATCGGGCAGTGGCAGAAGCGCTAATGTTACCAATGGCTGCAGGCTGATCGACGGCACCACGCTGTATCCCGGAGAAGAGTTTTCCACCTATGAGGCAGTGGCTCCTTTCACGGTACAAAATGGGTATTATATGGCGGGCTCTTATTTAAACGGCAAGGTAGTGGACAGTCTGGGAGGCGGTATCTGTCAGGTATCCACCACGCTGTACAATGCTGTGCTGAGAGCGGAGCTGGAGGTTACACAGCGATACAATCACTCCATGATCGTCACCTATGTGGATCCTTCAGCGGATGCGGCCATTGCAGAATCCTCCGGCAAGGATTTCAAGTTTGTCAATAATCTGGATACCCCGGTTTATATCGAGGGCATCATCGAGGGAAAGAAGATTACCTTTAATATATACGGTGAGGAGACCCGTAGCAGTGACCGTAAAGTAACCTACGAAAGCAAGGTGCTGGAGGTAATTAATCCCCCCGGAGAACTGCTGTATGCGGATGCCTCCCAGCCCATTGGCTATCTGGTGAAAAGCGACAGCGCACATATCGGATATAAGGCGCAATTATGGAAGGTAGTGACCGAAAACGGCGTGGAAGTAGAGCGTACCCAGGTAAACAGCAGCTCTTATAAGATGGTGCCTTCCAGCTATGTTGTGGGTGTGGCTACAGCTAATCCCGATGCTTATACGGCGATTATTGATGCGATCAACAGCGGCAGCGTGGCGAATGTCCAGCATGTGATCAATATTGTTGCGCAGCAGGAAGCGGCAGCAGCGGCAGAGGCAGGACAGTAACACCAAAAAAGTATGGAAAATCAGGCGGAAGAAAATGAGACCAGGCAAAGTATCGGACAGTGTTTTAAAACGCTCTGTATTAAAACAGATTCATACCAGGAGGCAGGAAGTATTAAATGGCGCAGGAGTGGGGGAAGACTGCGCCGTTTTTGCGTCTGCCGATGGTTTTTTTACCTGTGTCAGTGAGGCTGCAGTCGCGGGAAAGGCGGATATGGCCCGGGTACTGATAAAGTGTGTCAACAATCTGGCCACGGCCGGCGCCCGACCCATAGCCGCCTTGATTACCCTGTTATTGCCGGAGGATGCCCAGGAGCAGCAGCTGAAAGACCTGATGGCAGGAGCGGAAGAGAGCTGCAGCAGGCTTCAGATGCAGATTGCCGGCGGACATACTGCGGTAAGCCGCCATGTGGATTGCCCCATTGCCTGTGTGACAGCCCATGGAATCCCGGATCCGGACATAGAGATGGGCAAGCCCTCCGCCGCAAAGCCCGGGCAGGATATTGTTCTGACCAAATGGATTGCCCTGGAGGGTACCGCGATCCTGACCCGAAAAAATGAGGAAAGGCTGCTAAAGCGTTATCCGGCGCATCTGGTGGAGGAGGCTGCAGTCGCCGCAAAGTCCGGCGTCCGGGCCATGCATGACGCTTCAGAGGGCGGCATACTGGCTGCACTCTGGGAGATGGCAGAGGGCTCGGGGGTTGGACTGAAAATAGATATGAGGAAGATCCCCATTCGTCAGGAGACGGTGGAGGTATGTGAGCTGTGTGAGGTGAATCCTTATACGCTGGCCAGCGGCGGCTGCCTGATTCTGGCAGCGGATCACGGCCAGACGCTGGTGGAACAGCTTGCCGGAGAGAAGATCCCGGCAACAGTGATCGGACAGTTCACGGACAGCCATGACAGGCTGATCTATAATGGTGACGAGAAGCGTTACCTGGATAAACCGGCACAGGATGAAATATTCAGATATATCTGACTGCCCGGAGCAGAGCGTGCGCTAAAGTGTGCGGAAAAAGATGCAGAAAGAAGGAAAAGATCATGAGAGAAGAATTGTTATCCGTTATCGAGAAAAACAGCCGTATTGACTTAAAGGAACTGGCTGTTATCCTGGGTGTGGAAGAAGTAGATGTGGTAAATGAACTGGAGGCCATGGAAAAGGAAGGCGTCATCTGTGGTTACCATACCCTGATTAACTGGGAAAAGACCTCCAATGAGAAGGTGACGGCGCTGATCGAGGTGCGCGTGACTCCCCAGAGAGGTCAGGGCTTTGATACCGTTGCAGAACGGATCTATCGTTATCCGGAGGTCAGAAGCGTATATCTGATCTCCGGGGGCTTTGACCTGATGGTGATTCTGGAGGGCAAGACCCTGCGGGAGGTATCCAGCTTTGTATCGGATAAGCTGGCTACGCTGGATCCGGTGCTCAGCACCGCAACCCATTTTATCCTGAAAAAGTATAAGGATCATGGGACGATTTTTTCACAGAAAACCGAAGATGAGAGGGAGATGATTACGCCATGAGAAATCCATTGTCAGACCAGGTGGTTGCACTGAAGCCCTCTGGAATCCGTAAATTTTTTGATATTGTCAGCGAGATGAAGGATGCGATCTCCCTGGGTGTGGGTGAACCGGATTTTGACACCCCCTGGCATATCCGGGACGAGGGCATCTATGCCCTGGAGAGGGGCAGAACCTTTTATACCTCTAACGCCGGGCTCAGGGAGCTGCGTCAGGAGATCTGCAATTACCTGAAGAGAAAACAGGGCATACAGTATGAATGGGATAAGGAAGTGGTGATCACTGTGGGCGGTTCCGAGGCGATCGATATCGGACTGCGGGCCATGATTAACCCGGGTGATGAGGTCATCATTCCCCAGCCCAGTTATGTATCCTATGAGCCCTGTGCGATCCTGGCAGGAGCTAAACCGGTCATTATCAATCTGAAGGCGGAAAACGAGTTCCGTCTGACTGCCCGTGAGCTGGAAGAGGCGATTACGGACAGGACGAAGGTGCTGATCCTGCCCTTCCCCAACAATCCCACGGGAGCCATTATGGAGTGGAAGGATCTGGAAGCGATTGCAGAGGTAATTATCCGGCATGACATTTTTGTTATGTCCGATGAGATTTACTCGGAACTGACATATAAGGAGAAGCATGTATCCATTGCTTCCCTGCCCGGTATGCAGGAGAGGACAATTCTGATCAATGGTTTCTCCAAGGCATATGCCATGACCGGCTGGAGGCTGGGCTATGCCTGCGGCCCCCGAGAGATCATTGAGCAGATGACCAAGATCCACCAGTTTGCGATCATGTGTGCGCCCACCACCAGCCAGTATGCGGCAGTGGATGCGCTGAAAAATGGGGATGCGGATGTAGAGGAGATGAAGATTTCCTACAATCAGCGGCGTCGTTTCCTGATGAATGCTTTTCGGGAGATGGGGCTGGAGTGCTTTGAACCCTTCGGGGCATTCTATGTATTTCCCTGCATCAGGGAATTTGGCATGACCAGCGAAGAGTTTGCCAATGCGTTTCTGGAGGCGGAGAAGGTGGCAGCTGTGCCGGGTACGGCCTTTGGCGACAGCGGAGAGGGCTTTTTGAGAATCTCTTACGCATATTCCTTGGATACGCTGCGGGAGGCGATGGCCAGATTGAACCGTTTTATTACCAAATTGCGGAGCGAAGCAAAAGAAGTGTAAGAAGAGTGCGGGGGCTACAGAAATGTGGCCCCTTTTTGCGGAGGAACGAACATGCATATTATATTACATCAGCCGGAGATCCCGGCGAATACCGGCAATATCGGCCGCACCTGTGTGGCGACAGGCGCCAGTCTGCATCTTATCGAGCCCCTGGGCTTTCATCTGGATGAAAAATCCGTCCGCCGCGCCGGGATGGACTACTGGGAGCACCTGAAAGTGACCCGGTATGTGAATTTTGAGGAGTTTCAGCAGAAGCACCCGGGAGCCAGGATCTGGATGGCGACCACCAAGGCCAGAAGGAGTTACACCGAGGTGGAATACGGCCCCGAGGATGATATCAGGGTTGGAAAAGAGGGTGGG
>CALWLO010000117.1 GCA_944381545.1 uncultured Acetatifactor sp.
CCTCTTACCCAGTAGCTCCTCGCCGCTGCTTTCTTCCCGTCCCGTAGCCGCCAGATTCTCTTCCTCTACGTCGGTCTCTGACTGTACCGTTCCACTTCCGGCACCGGACTGATTCCCCGTCTTGCCAAACGCATTTTTCAAGGCATCATCCACTACGGTATCTACAACATCACTGATCACCTTGCGCACTTCCTTGCCGAATAACTGATTCAAAAATCCCATGGTTTGCTCCTTCTCCCACTCTGTAATAAGTAAGACGGATTTATATTAACATATTTTTTAACGCTGCGCAACCATCTGTTGGTTGCGAAATTCGCCTGAATTCCTTTTTCAAAAACCCTTTGCATCCTCCCTCATCTTGTGATATGATAGGGAAAATGATTGATGCACAAGGAGGTAATTATATGACCGCAAGAGATTGTAGCATGGGCCGCAGGAGCATCCGGTCATTCACTGATCAGCCTGTTCCTCACGAGCTGCTTGACGAAGTAGTGGAGGCTGCATCCTATGCTCCCAGCTGGAAGCACACACAGATCGTAAGATATATTGCCGTGGAAGGTGACCTGAAGGCCGAAGTTGCAAAATGTACCTCCGGCTATGCAAAAAACGGCGATATCATTGAGCAGTCACCCATGGCCATCGTTGTTACAATAATCAAGAACCGCAGTGGTTTCGAGCGCGACGGTTCTTACTCCACCCACCGGGGTGACGGCTGGCAGATGTTTGATGCCGGCGTTGCCAGCGAAGCTTTCTGTCTGGCCGCTTATGATAAAGGTCTTGGCACCGTTATCATGGGAATTATTGATGATGATAAAATCGCCGCTCTCCTTGGTGTTCCCGAGGACAGAGAGGTAGTGGCCGTAATTCCTGTGGGCTATCCTGCAGAGTCCCCCGTGGCTCCCAAGCGCAAGCCCGTGTCAGAGCTGGTTACTTATATGTCATAAATAGAAAGTCGAAGAGATTTCTCTTCGGCTTTTCTTTCGTGCCTGCAAAAAAGGCAGAGCCTGAATATTAGGAGGATTTTACTATGCGACATCTCATGAGTCCATTGGACTTCACCACCGAGGAATTGGATCAGCTCTTTGATCTGGCCAATGACATTGAACACAACAAGGGAAAATATGCCCACGCCTGTGACGGGAAAATCCTGGCTACCTGTTTCTATGAACCCAGTACCCGCACGCGCTTAAGCTTCGAGTCTGCCATGACCCGCTTAGGCGGCAGAGTCATCGGCTTCTCCGATGCAGCTTCCTCTTCCGCATCCAAGGGAGAAAGCGTCTCGGACACCATCCGGGTAATCTCCTGCTATGCAGATATCTGCGCCATGCGCCATCCCAAGGAGGGTGCCCCCATGGTGGCCATGGAGCGCTCTCTGATCCCAGTGATCAATGCGGGGGACGGAGGACATCAGCATCCCACCCAGACTCTGACGGATCTCTTAACCATCCGCAGTCTTAAGGGCACTTTGGGCGGCTTTACTATTGGTCTGTGCGGAGATCTGAAATTCGGCCGGACCGTACACTCTTTGATCCATGCTCTGGTTCGCTATGACAATATCCGCTTTATCTTCATCTCCCCGGATGAGTTGAAGGTGCCGGACTATATTACCGAAATGCTGAAAAGCAAAAACATTCCCTATGAGGAGGTCATGAGCCTGGAGGATGTAATGCCCCGGCTGGATCTTTTATACATGACCCGGGTACAAAAGGAACGCTTCTTTAACGAGGAAGACTATATCCGCTTAAAAGACTTTTACGTGCTGGACATGGCCAAGATGACCCTGGCCAAACCGGACATGCTGGTACTGCATCCCCTGCCCCGGGTCAATGAGATCTCGGTGGAAGTGGATAATGACCCCAGAGCGGCTTATTTTAAACAGGCGCAGTATGGTGTATACGTACGCATGGCCCTGATTCTGACTTTGCTGGAGCTGGTCTGAGCGCCAAGGTATCCGGACACAAGCTTGAACAATAGGGCTTACCAGCGTTTCTAATGGAGCAGTGCCACAAATAAGACTTGCGGTATGCATGGAGGAGAAAATTATGTTAAATGTAGGAAAAATCGAAGAAGGCTTCGTATTAGATCATATCAAGGCCGGTTACAGCCTGTCCGTCTATGAACATCTGGGCTTGGATAAACTGGACTGTACCGTGGCCATCATTAAGAATGCCCGCAGTGAAAAAATGGGCAAAAAAGATATTCTGAAGGTAGAATGTGATATCAACATGCTGAATCTGGATGTGCTGGCGTACATCGACCATAATATCACCGTCAATGTGATCAAGGACGGGGAAATCGTGGATAAGAGGGTTCTAGTGCTGCCCCGGCAGATTAAAAACGTGATCCACTGCCATAATCCCCGCTGCATTACATCCATTGAGCAGGAACTGCCCCACATCTTCTACCTGGCAGACCCTGAAAAAAAGATCTACCGCTGTAAGTACTGCGAAGAGAAGTACACGGAGAGCGCAAAAAAAAGATTTTGATTCCCTCCAGTGAAGCTCGAAGAAGCCGCCTGCCAAAAGCAGACGGCTTCCTGCTATTTCTGCTCATCCAAATAGAGCTGTACCCTCTTCTGAATGCTGTCAACTACACTGTCTATGTTCTTATCCGAATAAAAATATCCGTCAGCCTCTTCCATGACAAGATTCAATATGTCATCCGAATCAGACGATAACGGCACTGCACTTTCCAGGAGTTCCAAATATTCTTCCAGATAGGAGCTCCCATCCTCCTTTGCCGGCAACGGGTAACCGGTACCGTTAGGCGACTGCCAATAATATATTTTGCCGGCGGAATGATAGGCAAGCTGGCTTTCCGGTATATCCGTCCTGACACTGATCTGATAGGATAAATACTGCTGGCTCTCCAGACTCAGCAAATCATTCACAAGCTCCTTTATTCCCGGTTTGTCCATGGCATTCTGATTCACTGCCAGCATTCCATAATCCGACAGAAAATGGTGACTATCCGTATCTGAAGGATATCCCACCAGATTTACAGTATCTCCCATCTGTTCGTAGACATCACAGAAATTTTTCATGTTATACACCAAATATCCGATTCCCAGATATTTCCCCTCCGTAAGCGGCGCAATTCGATTCATGGGAGTACTGTTATTATCCGCCCTTTGCGTCATTTCTTTAACCAGTGTCAGAATATCCCGGAATTCCCGGCTGTCAAAGCTGCAGCTCCCATCCCGGATAAAGGGCGAATTCCTTATATCCATCCCCAACATATAATACAGGTTATAGGAGTACTCGTCCAGACCGGCCATGTCCACAAATAGTCCCTGCACTTCACTGTTTTGCTTCAGTACGGACAGGATATCCTCCATTGTCCAGGTATCTCCCTGCCAATAGTCCCTTCTGGTGATCAGCGTTCTGACATTTACAGACAGAGGAATGCCCACCATTTTCTCCTCATAGGTTCCCATCTCAATCGCTCCCGGCAAGAGAACCTCCATGGTATCCGGGGAAATAAGCTGTCCCAGATCCCCCAATACATCATTGGCCTGTAAGGATTCCATATCCTGGCGGGACAGAAATAAAAGATCAGGCCCCTGTCCATTGACAGTCTCCATCAGCAGCCTGTGGATCTCTTCCTCCTGATCAACTGCCTGATACTTCACTCCGTAGGCAGGATTTTCTCTGCTGAAGCCGGCGACTCTCTCGGGGAGATAAGAATCCCCTCCCCGAAGATCCATAACAGTAATCTCGCTTTCTGCAGCAGGAGGATTCTCTGCGAGCAGCATCATATACCTCTGCCCCTTTTCCTTTTCTGTGACCAGCAGACGAACCGCATCTCCCATCCTCTGCACCGCCAGACCCGCAATATCTGTATCCATGGCTACTTCTTTCAATTCGGCCAGCTTCTGCCTCGCCCCTGTGGCAAGATTCCACCCTATCAGCTCTCTGTCCGCTGCATAATACAGGATATCTCCCTCCATCCCATACCATCTCTGCACATTGCCTATTCCGGTAACAGACCGGCGAGAAACAGTCCCGGTTCCGGCATCCATCAGGATCCATTCCCATTCCCCCGGCATTCCGCAGACAATGACCCTCTCTCCTCCTGCTGTCCGGAAGCTTTCCACCGTATTGATATCGTCCTCCGCCCTATAGGTATAGCTGGCGGCGAGTCCGCCGCTGCCATCCAGCAGGTACAGCGTATGGCTGTCTGCGTCATGAAGATATAGATTCCCCTCTTCATCACAGCCCAGGGGAATCCCAAGATAATCCTGACTCTCCCATATGCCGTATTCTCTCAGGATATCCGTCAGCTCCAGAGCTTCCAGCATTTGCCCTTGATGATCCGTATACACCATATAATACTGTCCGGCGGCGCCGTCCGCCCCATTACTGCTCACCCAGAAGACACAACGGTCGGCATCGACGATGTCCATACCGCAAATCCCGCCATTCTCTATCTCCCACATGCCTGCATCCAGTAAGATCCGTTCCCCGGCTCCCTCCTCTGCGCCAAGCTGCTGGAAATAAGAGACACTTTCCTGCCGGGTATAATAAGTGTCCAGCACATAAAAAACATCCCCGTAAGCCACCTGGCGGTATTCACAGGCCATCGTTTCCTCTGGCTCTTCATAATCAACTGTCTCATAAGCGGTAATGTACAGGGGAGAATCTGCAACGGCGTCCGCTGTCAGCATTTCCTTTTCCCACCAGTCCATCCCCGCTTGTGAAAGAGCATCCGTCCCTGCATCCGACACAGACGCTGTCATCCCACTCTGATCTGCAGGCTCTCCGCAGGCGGTCAACAGCAGAGCTGCCAACAATAAGTTACAGACCTCTATTAAAATATTCTGCTTCATACGTCTCGCCTTTCCTGCTGCAATACCGCAGGGTATTATCATCTCTCCTTTTCTGAAAAAATTCTCCCCGGTACTACAACAGCGTACTTTTATTTACATTATGATTATATTTTATATTCTTATTTTTATCAATATCCTTTTATTATTTTCTCGCCATTCAACAATTATATTACTAATATTTCAACGCTTATGAACAAATTGATCAGATTCTTCAAAGAATGTATTACATCAGAACTCTCCCTCATGCTTTTTGAAAAAATCATAATAGGCCCTCACATTCTCCAGCTGTGTCCACCGCTTCACATCCACCGGATCCTCATCCAGATCATAGATTTTTGCACCTCGCATGGACAGCAGAAAAGGAGAATGTGTGGAAATGACAAACTGGCAGCCAAAAAATCTGGCAGAATCCTCCAGAAATCTGACCAGCTCCTGCTGGCGCACGGGAGATAAACTGTTCTCCGGCTCATCCAGCAGATAGAGTCCTTCCTCCTGAATCTTTTCTGAAAAATACAGGAAGGCGCTCTCCCCGTTGGAATGCTCCCGCACATTATCCATCAGATTGGCCCGCACATATTTGGATTGTGTCCTGGAGCGGGCCAAAACCACCTTTTTCAGCTGCTCATAATCCTCCAGTGACCGCAGATTCAACATAAAATCAAACACATCATCGCTGGTGATGATCCTGCTGCCCTTCGGGATGGGCTGCATGGTCTCATAGCTGCACAGCCCCGTATAGCTTTCAAAAAAATTGCTTCGGTTGTACAGCGTATCCCGCTCCAGCCCCAATGTCTCCCCAATCACATTCAGCGCTGTGGTTTTCCCGGAGCCGTTTCCTCCATAAAGGATCGTCACAGGCTCAAAATCCAACATTTTGAGATTCCGCCTGGACAGAATCTGAAAAGGATAAAAGGAGTCATAGCAGGTACGCTTTTCCCCAAGGAAAAAATCATATTCCCGTTCCCGGTCGGGGAAAGTAAAGTGAGATAAATAAATCATGCCTTGCCTCCCCATCTCCGGAATTTCTCCTGCTTGTACATATCCTTACACCTCCGTAATCCAGGTATTCTCCTGCCAATAATCCCCTCTGGTATTTTCTTTTTCCCGTCTTGCGTATCACGCCAGTCCTATCCCAGGGCTACATCCAAAATCATCATCAGCGTAAAACCCATAGCCACGCCGATCGTGCCGATATTGGTATGCTCTCCTGATTGGGACTGCGGAATCAGCTCCTCCACCACCACATAGATCATTGCTCCTGCTGCAAAGGACAATAAATAAGGAAGAAAGGGGACCACCAGATTCGTCAGCAGTATGGTGATGACTGCCCCCACAGGCTCCACCAGCCCGGACAGCATGCCATAGGTAAACGCCTTCCTCTTAGAAATCCCATTTCCGCTGCTTTTTAACGGCATGGATATGATCGCCCCCTCTGGAAAGTTCTGGATCGCAATACCGATTGCCAGGGCAAAAGCCCCCGCCATGGTGATACCGGTATTTCCCATCATGGCACCGGCAAAAGTCACGCCCACCGCCATCCCCTCCGGCAGATTGTGCAGCGTCACCGCAAAGACCAGCATAGCCGTCTTCCCCAGACCCGACTTCACGCCCTCCGGCTTATTGCTGTCCAGGTGCAGATGAGGAATCAGACTATCCAGCACCAGTAAAAAGAACATGCCGAAAACAAAACCCACCGCCGCAGGAACCCAAGCAATCTTCCCCTGCTCTCCCGCCATCTCAATTCCGGGAATCAGCAATGACCATACAGAGGCCGCAATCATCACACCTGCGGCAAATCCCAGCAGCAGCTTCTCCAGCTTTTTATTCATTTCATTCTTCATCAGGAACACCATAGCTGCGCCCAGTGTGGTTCCTGCGAAGGGTATTAAAAGTCCTGTCAATATTTGCATAAAGTGCTCCCATCCTTAATTGCTCTTACTGTTAATATATGATATCTTCCCTCGCACGTCACTTCGGCATTAGGAGTTTCGCCTAATCATGCCTCTCCGGGCTGTCATAGACCTCACAGAACCGGGCCGCAAATGCCGGTTCTTCCCCCGCCGCATACAGATGTGAAATGTCCCCAAAGCCCGTCATACGGAAACTCGCCTTGCCCCTTCTGCGCTCTTCCGTATAAAGGGTAGTCACTGACGTGGGGGCTGCCGCCGTCCCATGCCAGAGCACCATGGGCGACACCCCCAGCAGATGGCTCAGTATCACACATTCCACACCAAAATGGCAGAAAAATACCAGAGTATCCCTGTTGGCCCGCTCCGTGCGGTAAAGCTCCCCCTCCCGCACATAACCATGCTCCGCCAAAAGCTTGTCCAGCCCCTGTACTACCCAGTTGTATTCCTCCCGGATACCGGTTCTCACCTCTCCCGTTTCCGGATCCGTCGCAGCGGCCTCCTGCATAATCTGCGGCGTAGTCCACAGATCCCTGCGGTAAAATTCTTCTACCACTCTCCAGTCCTCAGGCAGCCAGTCCCAGGAGATTGTGGTATGCCCTCCTGCATCCGGACGCATAATCTGCGGCGCAAACTCCCTCAGCCATGGACACACGGACGCCGTTTGGCCCATTCTCTCCAAAGTCAGGGATGCGGTATCCCTCGCCCTTCCAAGCGGTGAAACATAAAAATCCTTTACCGGAAGCCGGGAAATCCTCTCTGCCAGCAGAGAAGCCTCCTTCCAGCCCTTTTCTGTCAGGGAATCCCTCTCATAATCCGGATCCCCATGTCTTATCATGATCAATCTCATTATACTATCCCCCTGCATATCGCAAGCCCCTCTTGCGATACTGCTCAAATAGAAACGTTTCTGTTTTTCATAGCCCTATTATAGCGTCAGAAGGATCAAAAGACAACAAAAAGAAATTTTTGATAGGATTGACAGATAATGCCGGGTATGTTAGAATATCCCCATCTTAAAGAGAGGGGTGAAAAGATGAGAATATAGTTTACTTTTGATTACATGAGCTTTTGATTGGTGTGGCGGAAGCGTACACCGTTTAGTCATGTTGCCAAAAGTGGATTATGTTCTCATAACCTCTCTTTTTTGTGTGCAAAATAAAACAGATATGGGGTTATCAGGCATAGAGAACTATTTGGCAGCAAATGGTTCCTTTTTTTATGCCTGCGGTGAATACTGACAGACATACGCAGCAAGGAGCCTGGAAAGGAGAGCTGAGTATGGCGCAAATTCGTGTAACAGATCTGACTTTCTCTTATGAAGGAAGCTTTGACAATATTTTTGAAAATGTATCTTTTTCCATCGATACTAACTGGAAACTGGGTTTTATCGGCCGGAACGGGAAGGGGAAAACCAGCTTTCTGTATCTGCTGCTGGGGAAATATCCCTACAGCGGAACCATCTCTGCTCCGGCATTGTTTGATTATTTCCCCTATCTCATTAACGGCAGGCAGATGCAGCTGCCTGCCGCAGAGTTTATCGAAGAGCTGAAAAGCTCCTGCGAATTGTGGCGTGTGCTGCGGGAGCTGGACGATCTGCAGGAGGATGCGGAAATTTTATATCGGCCTTTTGCCACCTTAAGCCCCGGAGAGCGCACCAAGCTTTTATTGGCCGTATTGTTTTCCGGAGAAAAT
>CALWLO010000118.1 GCA_944381545.1 uncultured Acetatifactor sp.
AAATCAGACTGGAACAACTGCAAAATGATTAAGCAAAAAGGACATCTGCTTGCTATTAGTTGCAAGCAGATGTCCTGATTTTATGCTCGATCCATTCCGCAGGCCGTAGCCGATTCAATGAGACAGCGATCATTGGTCACAGCATCATAGAACCGGAAGCCGCCGGAGAAGTTATAGCAGTCAAAGCCGTTTCCGGCCAGGATACGACAGGCAATGTAGCTGCGCAGACCGCTCTGACAAATGACGTAGACAGGCTTATGCTTGTCCAGCTCACCCAGCCGCTCCCGCAGCTCGTCCACCGGGATGTTAAAGAAGCCGTCAATGTGTCCGTGTGCGAATTCTTCCACAGTGCGGGTGTCCAACAGAGTTACGCTTCCGTCACGAGGAAGACGATCTGCATCTTCCAGATGCCATTGTTTCAGAACACTGTTTGCGATATTCTCAACCATAAAGCCAGCCATATTTACCGGGTCTTTCGCAGAGGAATAAGGCGGTGCGTAGGCCAGATCCAGATCCTTCAGTTCCGTGGCTTTCATTCCTGCCCGGATAGCGGTGGCCAGCACATCAATGCGCTTATCCACACCTTCATAGCCTACGATCTGCGCACCCAGCAGGCGATAAGTCGCCTTTTCAAAGACCACCTTCATTGTCATGACTTTCCCGCCAGGGTAGTAACCTGCATGGCTCATGGGCGACAGGATAACCGTATCAACATCCAGCCCTGTTTTTCTGGCGTTGGTCTCATTTACGCCGGTAGTAGCGGCAGTCATGCCGAAGATCTTGATGACACTGCTGCCTTGGGAGCCGGTATAATGGCTGTCTCCGCCACAGATGTTGTCTGCAGCGATTCGTCCCTGTTTATTGGCAGGGCCAGCCAAAGAGATCAGAGCATCCTGCCCGGTGACGAAGTGCTTCACCTGCACCGCATCGCCCACGGCATAGATGTCGGAAATGGAGGTTTCCATTCGGTCATTGACCACAATACTTCCTTTAATGCCCAGTTCCAACCCGGCATCCTTTGCAAGGGTGGTTTCGGGAGAAACACCAATGGCCAGGATTACCATATCCGCATGGAGAGGCTGTTCGTCTTTCAGCAGCACATCCACGCCGCCGTCCCTTTCCTCAAACCCTTCTACGGTATGACCAAGTGCCAGCTTTACACCGTGCTTGCGCATTTCATTATGGATGAAAGAAGCCATATCGGCATCAAAGGGATTCATAAGCTGTTTTGGACGCTGGACAATGGTGACATCCATCCCCAGCTCTCGCAGGTTTTCTGCCAGCTCCAATCCAATGAAGCCACCACCTGCCAGTACAGCGGATTTGGGATGGTTTGCATTGATGTAATCCTTGATGCAGAAGGTATCTTCAACAGTGCGCAGGGTAAACAGCTTATCAAGACCTACACCGGGAAGCCGGGGCTGGGTAGGCTTGGCTCCGGGAGAGAGAATCAGCTTGTCATAGCTCTCCTCGAACTCCTCACCGGTTTCCAGATTTTTCACGGTAACTTCTTTTTTTTCAGGATGGATAGCCGTGACCTCATGACGCACCTTCATGTTTACATGGAACCGGGAGAAGAAGCTTTCCGGGGTCTGGAGGGTCAGATCCGACCGATCGGTAATCACATCACCGATATAGTATGGCAGACCACAGTTGGCATAGGAGATGTACCCCGAGCGCTCAAAAACTACGATTTCTGCCTGCTCATTCAGTCTGCGAATACGGGCGGCAGCGGTAGCACCGCCTGCCACACCGCCTACAATGACAACTTTCATATTATCGTTCCACCTTTCCTGCATAAGCGGAAATTCCGCCTATGTTTTTCACGTTGGTATAACCCATCTGCTTCAAAATAGCAGCTGCCTGACGGCTTCTTGCACCGCTGAGACAGTGTACAAAGATGGGGGTAGCTTTATTGTCAATCATGCCAGCCACTTTGTCAATGGACTGCAAAGGAACATTTTTACTGCCGGGGATATGCCCCTGCCGGTATTCGTCGGGGGTGCGAACATCCAGCAGGACTGCGCTATCCGTAGTGCTATATTCTTTGACACCCTGATTGATGTCAGGGCCTTTCAGGAAATCGAAGAATCTCATCTTTGCACCTCCTTACAGCATGGCGAGAATCTGAGCCTTAGGTCTGGCACCGGTGACTTGATTGACAATCTTTCCGTTCTTCATAACCACCAGAGTGGGTATGCTCATCACACCGAACTGCATAGCCAGTTCCTGTTCCTCATCCACATTAATTTTAACAACCTTGATATCGGAGCGCTCCTTGGCAATCTCCTCTACCAGAGGAACTACCATGCGGCAAGGACCACACCAGGGAGCCCAGAAATCCATCAGGACGGGCTTGTCCGAGTTCAAAACCTCTTGATTGAAATTGTTTTTATTAACACTGATAGCAGACATATTTAAGTCCTCCTGTTTTCTTTTTTATGGCTTTATTATATCCAGTAGTCGTTCCTTGTTCTGTGATTTTATCACTTATCGCCGGTGACTGTTTCACCGGGCCAACTATTAATTCCGCCGATCTCAATGATATTGGTGTAGCCCAGTTTCACCAGTTTTTCAGATGCCTGCTTACTCCGATTACCGCTGCGGCAGTATACCAGAATCAGCTGATCTTTATCCGGCAGTTCAGAGATATCCTCTGTGCCAATGGATTCGTTGGCAATATTGATAGCACCGGGAATATGCTTTTCGCTATATTCCTGAGCAGTACGAACATCGAGGATGATGTATCCGGTTTCCTCCTCCATCATCGTAATAGCTTCCTCCATAGTAATCTGTCGATAGGTTTTTTCAGCGGATTGCGTTGCACAACCAGAGAGAAGCAGTAAAGTCATTAAAATGGGAATGATTCTTTTCATGTGTATACCTCCATATTTTGAAGATAGGGCAGCCGTTTCCAGCTGCCCTGTTTCCTTTTTTATGTTCTTGCCATTCCGTCTACACTGAGCACAACGCCCGTGATATAGGATGCTTCGTCAGATGCCAGGAACACAAATGCATTGGCAATATCCTCCGGCTGACCCAGGCGGCGCAGGGGGATCTGCTTGATGAGCGGATCAATTACTTCCTTGGGAACAGCCTTCATCATATCGGTCAGGGTAATACCGGGAGCGACTGCATTCACTCGAATACCCTTCGGACCCAATTCTCGGGCAAGGGAAACCGTCAGGCCATTGACAGCAAATTTGGATGCGGGATAAGCAAAGCCACTGGGCTGGCCGTAAATGCTGACCATTGAGGAGGTGGAGAGAATAACACCTTGACCTTTTGCAATCATGCACTCACTGGCGGCTCTTGTAGCATTGAACACGCCTTTTACATTCAGATCCATAACCTTAACAATATTAATCTTCGCTCTTTCATCTGCTGCATCGCCTGCTTCGTTTGCCTTGTAAAGCTCGAATTCTGCATTTGCAAGTCCAGTCGGAGTCTCATCTGTTAAATAATATTTGAAGATTGTGAAATTGAAAGTATGTACATATACGATGCTTGGTTCAGATTCACCTTTGTTATCTGTTCCCGGCTTATTGCTGTATTCAACAGTAGCCTTGTTGGTGTTAGGATCAAAACCAGTTACGGCATCCCTCCTTAACCCGTACAGTATTTCACAATAATTGAAATACTTTAATCTTATCAACTTCTATTACGGTTGTCATTCTACACGTAGTATAATAGCCATCCCTTACTCGTCATCATCCTCCGCAAGTAATCTCTTCAGCATATATTCCCTGTTATCCAGGAACATCTTTGTAATCTGATAGCTTTCCGTATCCTCGTACCGAATCTGCCGGATGCTACCTTCATCAAAAGAAAAAATATCCGCATCCGGGATGGCAAGCAAAATCGGCGAATGTGTTACGATTACAAACTGTGCTCCCTTCTTGGCCATCTTCACAAGATGGATTAATAATGTCAGCTGTCTCTGCGGAGAAAGAGCCGCCTCGGGCTCATCCATGATATAGAGTCCCGGCTGGTCTGCTCTCTGGATAAAATCCAGAAAGCTTTCCCCATGAGATCTGGCGTGAAGATCCTGCATCTTACCATCATCGTTATACTTTGTCATCAAAGCAGATGCGACATTATAGAAACTCTCTGCCCGAAGGAAATACCTCCATTTGGGTTTAGAGACACCTTTTCGAAGTTTGATTGCTGAAGCCAGATCCGAATAGTCATCATAAGTACTGAATCTATAATTGGCTGTACCACCTTCCGGGTTCAGACCACATGCTGCAGCAAATGCCTCCAGCAATGTGGATTTACCGGATCCGTTCTCTCCTACGAAAAATGTAATATTACTCTTAAATTCAAAATGGTCAATATTCGCAATCGCCGGAATCTGATACACTACCTTCCATGACGTTTTTTGTAATCTTCACGAATGTCCCTGGCCCAGTCTCCACATGCCTGAAATGCCTCCGCCGCAGAAGATGCACTGCAGCTCCTGACTTTAGAAACTGTCTGGCTGAGCACTTCGTAATTCAGCTGTGTCCCCTGACCGTCGCATTCATAATTGACTGCCCGGTCAGCCTGGATTCCGAACCTGCCAGCCACATGGATGGCATCTATGTTCGCACCAAGGAATAAAAATTCCCATCCGTATTTTTCCTTTTGCCGTTCTACCATCTGTTTTACTTTTTCATAAGTATAAATATGGCTGGCATTTTCCATCCCATCTGTGGTGATGATAAATAATGTTTTTTCCGGACGGTCTTCTTCCCGTGCATATTTATGTACATTCCCTATATGGTGGATAGCACCCCCTAAGGCATCTAAAAGAGCAGTGCATCCCCGTACATAATATTGCCTTTCATTCATTGGTTCGATTTTATTAAGAGACACACGATCATATAAAACCTCAGATCTGTCATCAAACAACACTACAGAAATAAATGCTTCTCCCTTTTCTTTTTTCTGCTTTTCTGCCAGGGAATTAAACCCTCCGATCGTATCTGCCTCCAGTCCACTCATAGAACCACTTCTGTCTAAAATAAATACTAACTCTGTTAACCCTTTTTTCATAATGATTCCTCCTGTTTATTTCATCTATGTTCTTTTCTGTTTCTGGAATCATCATACTATTTTTATAATAGAAAAAGGTCTCCTGCAAAGCGACCTTTTCTATTTACTTATATCCCTAATAATTACAGAGGGTTTCCAGGCCAAGGTCATAAAGTATAACCTCCACTTCATAAATGTTATACTCCTTCGTTTCAATACAATACTGAATCACTCTGTCAAAATCACTGCTGGGGGAAAATGCATACCCAGCCCTGGCAAGTAAATCTTTCGCCTCATCCAGATTCAGCTCCAGTGCCAGCGCAAAAGCCATTGCCGTCTTTTTCTTTGGCTGGTAATTTATATCTTTTTTAATCTTACTGAACAACTTTTTATCCTGGTTGGCCTTCTTATAAACTTCTGCATTCGTCATTCCTCTTTCAGAAATCATCCGTAGAAGCATCTGCTGGAAAGTTTCATTCTTTCTGTTGATCAGATCCTTTAGTCTCCGCAACGGAAGTCTAAGACTTGATTTCTTCTGTACTGAAATCTGCTGTGGCATAGATGGGGCAGGGGCATTACCTGCCGAACTTACTTTGTATTCTATTTCCCTCTTTTGACATACATAGGCATCATCAATCCTGGATTCAATGTTTTCAAAAAGTTTTTCTGAAATCCTCACTGACGTCTTGTCAAAAACCACCAGATAAATCATCATATCTTCCCTGGTTAAAAACTGGCTGATTACGCGAAGCACAATCTGCAGAGCCAGGTCTTTGGGAAATCCATAGACACCAGTTGCGATCAGAGGAAAAGCAATACTTTTGCATCGTTTTCTTTTTGCAATACAAAGGCAATTTTCATAACAGGACTGTAAAATTTCCTCTTCTCCATTAATACCGCCTTCCCATACTGGCCCTACTGTATGGATAATATATTTTGCCGGCAAATCACAGGCAGAAGTAACTGCCGCCTGCCCCGGGTGTATATATCCAATTTTTTGTCTTTCTTTTAAAAGTTTTTCTTTGCCTGCTGTCATATAAACTGCGCAGTCTGTTACCCGGCCTATCACTGGATCTGGATTTGCCGTATTTACAATGGCGTCTGCCTGGATTTTTGTCAGATCGTCTCTAACAATACGAAAAGGCATAGATTCACCTCATTTCTCCGGTTACCTTCCTTAAGGTTGATTTTCTACTCTATATCCAATCCATAACGATAAATATCATTAATAGCCGCCTGTGCTTTTTCTGATTCTTTTTTCTCAATAAATTCATTTCTGTCACTTAAAATAGCAAGCATTTCATCTACGACTTCTACTTCCGGCAGATAGGAATAGTGGGAAAGATAACCAATCATACGAGATGCTGTGAAATCCGTATTCAGATTTCTGGTCACAAGCTCACACAGATTTTCCGGATAACCCCGTTTTACCATAATATCATATAATTGCTTACTGATTTCCGTTCTAGGTTTTTGATTTTTCATTCCTTCCCTCCATCATAATCAATACCGGCTTTAGCCGCCTGGCTTTGCTGAAGCCAGCGTTTAATATGATAAGTTTTCCCATTCATTACAAAAAATGTGCCCGTCTGTTTAAAATGAAAGGGCACATGATACTTGATACACTGGTCACGGGTGTCTAAAATCCACTGGTAATGGCAGGGTCTTGCCTGCTCTCCCGACTCTCCACCGCAAAGCACATACTCAATCTTTCCGGTTGCCAGATAAGGTTCTATATTAATAGGCCCAAGCATCGGCTCATGGCAGATATGCTTATGCCTGATGGGTAATTCCAGATAAATGGGCAGCCGGTAATCTGCCATCTGCTGGTTTTCCACCGTACAATAGACAGAAACATTTGGATATCCTTCTCCCCAGTCATCCGGAATGCACTCCATAAAGCGATGAATACGCTTTGTAATAATAGCAAATCTCAAATCGCTCCGCTCTCTTATCATACGCCAACACTCTGGTCTCCACTCATCGGCTTCTTCCAGAAAAAAGTCAGAGGTCATACAGGTAAATACGCTCCCGTTTTGTGGCTGCAGTTTATATTCCTTCTGGCGGTTTTTCTTTAAGGGCAGATAAAAATCTCCTGTTTTTGTCACAATACTTGCATCTTTCCCAATAGATTCATCCCTGCGGTATACATAACAGTTCTGGCACCCCGGGCTTATTTTATGACAGCCGTGCCAGGGATTCCAGATAGACCCGGAATCCGATTTTTGTTTTTTAGAGTTATCTGTTTTTTGCATGTTCATATTATTGCGGATGTTTTTCCAGAAAACGTTGCGCATAGGAACATGTTGCCTCCACTTTCCCCTTCTGTTCTTTAATCTGAGCAATAGCCATTTCCATAAGCACCTTTGCCACACCCTGTCCTCTCAGGGACTCATCCACAAAAGTATGGTCTATCACATAGACCCCTTTTTCTCTTTCCGGAAAAGTAATCTCCGCAATCACTGTCCCATTCTCATTCACCGCAAAAATTCTGTGTTGTTCTCTTTGAAAATCCATAGCCAATCCTGCCTCCTCGTATTATATAGTAGTAGTGTTTATAGACCCTCTCCAAGGTCTGTATGCTATACTGTTTGGAGATACTGTGGATTGGTGAAAGCCTCCTACCACTCGATGGTTTAAGAAAGGCTCCAACCACAGTCTCTTTGTATAGTTGTTAATCAGTTAGATACCGCATGACGGTTGATTTAGAACGAGGTTACAAGCACAGAGAGCTCTGTGGTCCTAAACAGTATCTAAATCTATTACTAAGGAGTTTTCTTATGATCTACGTTGGAATTGATGTCGCTAAGGATAAGCATGACTGCTTTATCACTAACTCAGATGGTGAAATCCTCTTTCAGGTTTTTACTATTCATAATAACCGGGATGGATTTGACGATCTTTTTTCCAAGATCCAATCCACTTCCTCAGATGTGTCCAATATAAAAGTAGGACTGGAAGCCACCGGACACTACTCTTACAACCTGCTCGGTTATCTCATTGACAAAGGTCTCCCCACCTTCGTCATCAATCCGCTCCACACAAATCTTTACAGAAAAAGTCTCAGCCTTAGAAAGACGAAAACGGATAAGGTCGATGCCCGAACCATTGCTATGATGCTCATGTCTGATGTAAACTTGAAGTCCTACTCAGACACATCTTACCACAACGAGGAGTTAAAGTCACTCACTCGTTACCGTTTTGATAAGGTTCAGGAACGCGCACAGCTCAAGCAGTCTGTCTCCAGGCTTGTTACCATCCTCTTCCCAGAATTGGAAAAACTTGTTCCGTCACTTCATATGACTTCTGTGTACGCCCTGCTTTCTGAACTTCCTTCTGCTGGAAAGATTGCTTCCTGCCATTTGACGCACCTGACGAAGCTGTTGGAAAGCGCCTCTAAAGG
>CALWLO010000119.1 GCA_944381545.1 uncultured Acetatifactor sp.
GGAGGTTCCGCCGGGAACAACGGTAGTGGTTGTGCCCGGCCGGGTGGTCAGGCGCCATAACCAGATACTGCCCAGAGAGGATCTGGATCAGGCGCTGCCGGATCCGGTCAGAGAGGATATTGCCGGCCTGCAGAAGGCCAATACGGAACTGACCAACCGTCTGTTGAGCATGGAGCAGGAGCTTCGAATGCTGCAGGAGCAGATGAGCAAAAAACGTCCGGATGATGTGACGATTGAGTTTAAAGGTCAGGGGATCTAGAAAAGAGCAAAGAGAGGGCGTAAGAGGATGGAAAACAAGTTACATTTTTATAACACATTGACCAGAAGAGTCGAGCAGTTTATTCCCAATGTAGATGGAAAAGTGGCTATGTATACCTGTGGTCCCACTGTATATCATTTTGCGCATATCGGCAATTTGCGCAGCTATATTATGGAAGATCTGCTGGAGAAGACGCTGCGCTATATCGGTTATGATGTGAAGCGCATTATGAATATTACGGATGTGGGGCATTTGTCCAGTGATGCGGATACCGGAGAGGATAAAATGCTGAAGGGCGCAAAACGAGAACATAAGACTGTGATGGAGATCGCACAGTTCTATACAGATGCCTTTTTTTGTGACTGTGCCAAACTGAATATCAAGAAGCCCGATGTAATAGAGCCGGCAACGAACTGCATTCCGGAGTTTATCCATATGATTCAGACATTGCTGGAGAAGGGGTATGCCTATGAGCAGGGGGGGAATATCTATTTTGATACCTCAAAGTTAAAGGAATACTATGTGTTCTCCAATCAGAGTGAGCAGGAGCTGCTGGTGGGTGTGCGTGATGATGTGGATGAGGATGAGAATAAGCGAAACAAGAGTGATTTTGTTTTGTGGTTTACCAAATCCAAGTTCGATGATCAGGAGCTGAAATGGGAAAGCCCCTGGGGATTGGGATATCCGGGTTGGCACATTGAGTGTTCCTGCATCAGCATGAAGCATCTGGGGGAATATATGGACATTCACTGCGGCGGTGTGGATAATATTTTCCCCCATCATACCAATGAGATCGCACAGAGTGAGTCCTATCTGGGACATAAATGGTGTAACTACTGGTTTCATGTACATCACCTGAATGATAAGTCCGGCAAGATGAGCAAATCCAAGGGAGATTTCCTGACGGTTTCCCTGCTGGAAAGCATGGGATATGATCCGATAGTGTATCGTATGTTTTGCCTGCAGTCTCATTACCGCAAGCCGCTGGAATTTTCCTATGAAGTGCTGGATAACATGAGCGCAGCATATGAGAAGCTGGTAAAGCGTATCGGTTCCCTGCAGCAGGACGGCGAGGTGGAGCAGGAAAAATATCATGTTTATCGGGAGAAATTTGAAGCGGCAATCTGTGATGACTTAAATTCCTCCATGGCAATTACCGTATTATATGATATGCTGAAAGCGGATATGTCCGATGCTACCAAGTATGCGCTGGCAGAGAGCTTTGACCAGGTGCTTTCCCTGAATCTGACCACAGCACATGCTGCTAAAGCGGCGGACAATCAAGTAGATGCAGAGCTGGAGAGCTATATCCTGGCAAAGATTGAGGAGCGTAAGGCAGCCAAGAAAGAAAAGGATTTTGCAAAAGCGGATGCGATCCGGGCAGAATTACTTTCCAGGGGAATCGTTCTGGAGGATACGCGAGAGGGTGTAAAATGGAAGAGAGCGTAAATCTGTTAGAGCAGATCTGCGGCAGTTTTCAGTGCAGAGATGTGGATATCCGAACCTATTCACCTCTGACATTGGCCTATATTGGGGATGCGGTTTATGAACTGGTGATCCGGAGCGTGGTAGTAAGGCGGGGGAACCGTCCTGTCAATGATCTGCACAGACTGACTATAAAGTATGTGAATGCAGGAACGCAGGCAGAGATGATCGAGGCTCTGGCGGATGTGCTGACAGAGGAAGAGATGGCTGTATACCGCAGAGGGCGCAACGCCAAGCCCTATACCAAGGCTAAGAATGCCACTCTGCAGGAATACCGTAAGGCTACCGGAATGGAAGCTTTGATGGGTTACCTGTATCTCATTGGTGCTACAGATAGAATGATAGAACTGATCCGGGAAGGAATTGCCCGGATCGGTATGGAGCTGTAAAGGAACGGATATAGCAGAGGGCAAGGCGCAGATACTCTGTGCCGGAGAGCTGGTCTAAGGCTAAGCGGCAACAATTATTTGGAAGAGGAACGGATGATATGGGATACCGGGAACAGACAATAGAGGGAAGAAATGCAGTGATTGAGGCATATCGCAGTGGAAAGGCCATTGACAAGATCTATATACAGGATGGATGTCAGGACGGCCCGGTTATGACCATCAAGCGGGAAGCGAAGAAGCACGATACGCTGGTGAAATATGTGACCAGGGAGCGTTTGGATCAGATGTCCGAAACGGGCAGGCACCAGGGGGTCATTGCTGTGGCAGGGGCCTATGAATATGCGCAGTTGGAAGATATACTGGCAGCGGCACGGGCAAAGGATGAGCCTCTGTTCCTGTTTCTGCTGGATAATATTGAAGATCCACACAATCTGGGAGCGATCATTCGTACCGCAAACCTGGCGGGCGCTCATGGTGTCATTATCCCCAAAAACAGAGCGGCGGGTCTGACGGCTACAGTGGCCCGTACTTCTGCAGGAGCTTTAAATTACACGCCGGTGGCCCGGGTAACCAACTTGTCAAAGACGATAGAGGAATTGAAAAAGGAGGGCGTCTGGTTTGTCTGCGCTGACATGGGGGGCACCCAGATGTATGAACTGGATCTTCAAGGGCCCATCGGTCTGGTAATCGGCAATGAGGGAGAGGGAGTAAGCCGTCTGGTCAGAGAAAAATGTGACATGATCGCTTCCATCCCTATGAAAGGGAATATCGATTCCCTGAATGCCTCTGTAGCAGCCGGTGTACTGGCCTATGAGATTGTCAGACAGCGCCTGCAGTAAGGGAAAAGCAGGAGGAGCAGGATGGAACAGGAGTATAGCCAGGTCAGTGATGAGGAACTGATAGACCGTTTAAGGAACGGGGAGGGCCGCATCATAGACTATATTATGGACAAATATAAGAATCTGGTGCGCAGTAAGGCCAGATCCATGTATATATTGGGGGCAGATAATGAGGATTTGATCCAGGAAGGTATGATAGGTTTGTTTAAAGCCATCCGGGATTATGACTGCGGGCGGGATGCCAGCTTTTATACCTTTGCGGATCTTTGTATCAGCCGGCAGATGTATACAGCTGTGCAGGCTTCCCGCCGACAGAAGCATTGGCCGTTAAATACGTATGTATCGCTCTACAGCAATAGCCGTAGCCATGGGGAAAATGAGGAAATGGAGCTGGCTGAGGCTCTGCCGCCGGATCAGGATCTAAATCCGGAAACCCTGTTTATTGACCGGGAACGTGTAGAATATCTGGAAAGCCAGATAGACAAAGAGCTCAGCAGCTTCGAAAAACAGGTGCTGGATTTGTACCTGACGGGTATGAGTTACAGTCAGATCGCCAAAGTGCTGGGCCGGGAGGAAAAATCAACGGATAATGCGCTACAGCGTTTAAAGGGGAAGATTAAAAAGATGCTATAGATTTTCAGGGGAAACTCAAGTTATGGAAGACTTGAAATACTTTTTTCGATGTGCTATACTTTTATCAGTTCTGTAAGGGAACGGGTGGTAATTGAGGAATATGGGGAAGAGATAGATGCAGCAGACACTATACAGCATGGTTAAAGTAAATAATGAAATTGAGCTTTGTGAGGTTGGCGATTTGAACTGTAAGCAGGCCATTGAGAAAGAGCTATTGCGTAATCGGATCTCTTATTTCATCCGCTGGAATAAGGGAGGGATTTTTCGGCTTGGCCGCAAGAAGAACTATTGTATCATCTGCGTCAATGACAGTGCAGTGGAGGAAGCAGAGTCGGTAATCAATACCTTGTGTGAGCAGAAGGGGTACCGTGTGCGATTCTTGATGCGTAAGACCAGAAATAACTATCTGTAATCTGAAAAATTGTTTTAAAAATTTAGGCAATTTGTGTTGACAAATGCAGACACTTTTGATAGAATAGCTTTTGTGATTGAGAGATCACTGCAATCTGCTGCTGTGGCTCAGTCGGTAGAGCGTCGCATTGGTAGTGCGGAGGTCACGGGTCCGATTCCCGTCAGCAGCTTTTAAAATCCCTGGATTCCAGGGATTTTTTTGTGTGAGATCCCATATAATCTTATAACAAAGAACATTCATGTCCTGGAAAATTAAAAATAGAAAAATACGTTAGCATAATTCATCATCCTTTGTAATATTTTTACGAAAATTGTGCATTTACTTAATTGTAGAAAAAATATATAATATTTAGTGTAAAAGGGAAAATTTATAATATGGAAAAGAGCAATGTGTATGTTTTTGCACATTGCTCTTTTTGGATTTCCCCCAAAGGCCTGCCGCACAGGATCAATAAGTGTGGCAGGCCTTGGGAATGAATACCGGATTTCTGTTCATCAGCCGTCAGCATTCTGTTGGAGCTCTTGCTGCTGCAGCATCTGCTGATGCTGCTGGCGGCGCAATTCAATCTCATAGCTCTGCTGATTGAGGATAGCCTCATAGTCAGGGTTTAAGAAGAAGTTCGCATCATGCTGGCAGGTACTCTGTATATTTGGGTTGGTGTATATCACCGTGCCATCGGGAAGGGTGGTGGACATCGTGGATCCCTGTGCCAGGGAAGCATCCTCAGCGGGCAGCCTGGTAGTTACACCCTGATAACTGAAGGGACATTCTGCACTTGCAGGCAGCTGGTCATATTCACAGATCAGACCGCTGTAATGCACATCACACATTTCCGTAGGGATTGTCCCTTCCGCAAAATATTCCGAACCGATGGAAGTTTCCGGACATACACCAGGATTAGCAAGCTTGCCGGAATCTTTACAGATACTATATTGGATAACACCGGTAGGCACATAGAAGGACTGGCTGGGCAGGTCGGTATGAATCTGCTGCATGATATTGTGCCATAGTGTCTTGGCAATATTCGTCTCATTGGATGCTCCTCTGCGGCTGTTCATATGGACATTGTTGTCATAGCCAACCCAGGTGGCGCAGGTATAGTAGGGTGTAAAGCCTGCAAACCATACATCTACATTATTAGAAGTTGTACCAGTCTTACCGGCAACGGCCATTCCCGAGAAGTTGGCGGCAGTACCGGTTCCCTTAGTCACCACATCCACCATGGCATCGGTCAGCAGGAAAGCTGTGGACTCCTGCAGTACCCGGCGGCTGTCATCATAACCGGTATTGTCCAGGATAACATTGCCGTCGGCATCCAGTACCTGGGTATAAAGCTTTGGTTTATTGTAAACACCGCCGTTGGCAATCGTAGCATAGGCTGCCGTCAGTTCCAGAGGAGTAACGCCATCGGTCAGCCCTCCCAATGCAGTGGCCTGGTTGACATCTCCCAGTACCTGATTACCTACCACTTTGCCGGTAGTCAGCGTGGTGAAGCCAAAATTAATCAGATAATCGTAGGCCAGCTTTGGAGTAATCTGGGTAATTGTCTTTACGGCGATAATATTCAGAGATTGTTCAATCGCATAGCGTACGGTTACGGGCCCTTTGTAAGCCTCACCATACCAGTTGCGTACGGGGGTGCCGTCTGCATAATTGAACGGTGCGTCAATGTAAACGCTTGCCAGGGTGATACCGCAGCTGTCCAGCGCAGGGGCATAGGAAGCCAATACTTTAAAGGTGGAGCCTGGCTGCCGGGTAGCATCAGTAGCGCGGTTAAAAGTCAGCCGCCCCTCCTTGGCTCCGCGTCCGCCCACAAGTGCCCGTACATAACCGGTTTCCTGTTCGATAATTGCCAGAGCAGTTTGGGGTTGGGGGGTCAGGTTATAATTCTCGTCATAATCATCCCCTTCCTGCATCAGAGAGTTTCGGTATTGCTCGATGGCTTCAAAGGCAGCGTCCTGGGAAGTGAAAATCAGGTTAAAATTCTTATCCACATTTTCCTTAAAATATTCTGTCATCATTTCCTTGCTGTAATTATCATGGGTGCCATCGGCGTGGGTGATGGTCAGGGCATAATCCAGCAGCCACTTTACGTCAGTGGGATAATTATCCGGATTAGCCACCTCCGCATCGGCAATGGCCTGAATCTTGGGATCCATGGTGGTCATGATCCGCAGGCCGCCGGAGTACAGCAGGAATTCCGCCTGCGTTTCGTTGTAGCCCGCCGCCAGAAGATCCTCTTTTACCTGCTGCTGCACAGCATCTGTAAAATAACTGCTGGAAGAGCTGTTGGCCAGATAGTTAATATTATGGCTTTCGATCCTTTCATATACATTATCCGCTATGGCCTCGTCATATTCTTCCTGGGTGATGAACTCCAACTCCAGCATACTATCCAGACAGGACTTACGGCGTTCTGCATTTTTATCCGGATGGCTGATGGGGTTGTATTTGGAGGGATTTTGAGTGATGGAAGCTATGACTGCACATTCCGACAGGGTCAGCTCGCTGCAGGATTTTCCGAAATAACGCTGTGCGGCAGCCTCCACCCCCAGGGTATTCTGCCCCAGGTTGATGGTGTTCATATAACGCACCAGCACCTCATCCTTGCTCAATGTCTTCGTCAGCTCGATAGCCAGATATTGCTCCTGGAGCTTTCGCTTGATTTTCTTAATATAATTTCTCCCTTCAGAAGTCCAATCCGTGAAAATCGTGTTTTTCAGCAGCTGCTGGGTAATCGTGCTGGCTCCCTGGGTCTCAGATCCAAGAGTCTTGATAAACTGATAAGCGGATCGGAGCAGAGCTTTATAGTCAATACCGTTATGCTGGTAGAAACGCTCATCTTCAATGGCTACAAAGGCATGGGCCAGATCCTCCGGAATCTTGTCCTGGGTGACAATGATACGGTTGGAGTTGACGGCGATAAGTTCGTCCAGCTTATTGCCCTCACAATCATACACAAACGTTGCAGCACCCACAGGAGCTACATCGCTGGGCTGAATCTGGGGGGTAGAAGCCAAGATGCCCTTGTACATACCAATGCCGGCGGAGGCGCCGATAATGCCGATACCGACGATGGCTACCAGGAAGAATTTCAGCAGCAGCAAGGCGGCTTTTCTTCCCATTTTCTGTGATTTGGCATTCAAAGCCTTTTGCTTGGCTCGGACGCCTTTTTTACTATAATCCATAAAACGACTTCCTTTCATTCAATTCAAACGAAATAAATAAGCGGGCAGAGCTGCGAAAATTTTTGATGTCGCAATCACGGTATGGATGGCCATTCGGCCGTTTCCTGTCATGAATAAGGTCATTATACCAAATATTTTTTGGTAAATAAAGGTTTTCTTAAAGATATTAAGAATTGTTCACGAAAAAATTATATTTTAATCAGAAAGTATTGGCTCGGGGGGAAATTTTGGGATATACTGTTATCAGTGCAGGATGGGCCTGCCGGAAAGGAATACAGAGCAGATGGCAGCAGAACAAAGCGGAGACTACCGTGTGTTGATTCAGGGCGGTCAGGGCGAGATTGTGGAGAAGAAATCCCGTTTTATCGCCACGGTGCGCAAGGTGGAGACAGAACAGGAAGCGGCAGCCTTTATTGAGGAAATGAAAAAAAAATACTGGGATGCCAGACACAACTGCAGTGCTTTTGTGATTGGCAGCAGAGGACAGCTGACCCGGTGCAGCGACGATGGGGAGCCAAGCGGCACTGCCGGCAGGCCCATGCTGGAGGTGCTGTTATCAGAGGAGATCCGCAATGTGGCGGTGGTGGTGACCCGGTATTTTGGCGGAACGCTGCTGGGAACCGGTGGTCTGGTAAGGGCTTATACCCAGGCGGTAAAAGCAGGGCTGGCGGAATGCGTAACGGGTGTAATGCGTCAGGGCCTGGAGATCTGCCTGCAGACGGATTATAATGGTGTGGGCAAGGTGCTTTACATACTGGGGGAGCAGGGACTGGAGCCGGTGGAAAGCCAGTACGGTCAGGAGGTGCGGCTGACGATACGGATTCCGAAAGACCAGGCGGAGAGGCTGCAGAAAGAACTGGTAGAAGCTACTTGCGGCAGGATCGTCTGGGAATGTAAAAAGGAAGTAAGCTTTATTGACAAAAACAGAGCAAAATCGTAAAATAAGGATACGTATTTCTCAGAAAGGTGGTGGTTTTTTATGAAGGGCAGTAAAAGCAGTAGTGATCCCGCTCCCGGGCGAAGTTTCAGTACCATAAAAAATCATCATAAGGAGAAATGCTATGGAGCAGTTAAAGGAATTTGAGACAATACAGGAGTTGCTGCGGACGCAGCAGTATACAAAGCTTCGTCAGCTGCTACTCGATCTGAATGACGCAGATATTGCCGCATGCATGGAAGAATTGCCGGTAGAGAGCATGGTGAAGGCGTTT
>CALWLO010000120.1 GCA_944381545.1 uncultured Acetatifactor sp.
ACGCATATAACGCAATAAGGAAAGCTTTTTCAGGATGCCCTGACTTTATCTTCGAATAGGGGGTTCTGAATAGTTACCCCGTTTATTTATATTTGATGAGCAGGAGTGAAGAACATTTTTGTCAGGAAATCTTTAAAAATCATGTTCTGTGCGCACAATTTTTAAGGAATTATAGTGATTGCAAAGCATTGAAAAACGTACAAGTGGAGGAACTTCATGGGATGCTGCATGTTCCGGAGGATGTCATTAACCGGATTGTCAGCAATTTGGAACATATGGATATCCAGGAGGAGCGTCGCAGAACTCAGGAGGCAAATGCAAGATTGGAACGATTACGGGCGGAAAGAAAACAGGCAGAGGAAGAGAGAAAGCAGGCGGAAGCTAGACTGAATCGGGCAGAAGAAGAGAGAAAACAGGTAGAGCAAGAGCATGCCAGAATTGTAGCAGAGAAGGAGAAGGCATTAAAAGAATTGGAGTGTTACAAGGCGGTGGAGAAGGAGAATCGTAAAGCATGAGCGTAAATGGTATATCCCACAAAAAATATGAACATTTGGAAGAGATTCAGGCACAGCTCCAGACTGTAATGGAGGAGTTATGGGAGGCAACACAGCTGGAACAGGGAGACATCCTGGTGGTGGGGTGCTCTTCCAGCGAGGTGGCGGGAGGGCAGATTGGCACATACTCCAGTGAGGAGATTGGATTATGCCTGTTTCAGAGTGCCCAGACATTCTGCCGGAAAAAGGGGATTTATCTGGCCTGCCAATGCTGTGAACATTTAAACCGCAGTCTGATCGTCGAAAAAGCATGCATGAAAGAGCACAGACTGGTCAGAGTCAACGTGGTGCCCCAGTTAAAAGCGGGAGGAGCTTTTGCTACGGCAGCTTATCATTTCATGAAGGAGCCCGTGGCAGTGGAGCAGCTACAGGCGCAGGCAGGCATTGATATCGGGGATACACTGATCGGCATGCATTTGGCTGCTGTGGCGGTGCCTGTGTGTACCAGTCAGAAGGTTATCGGCGAAGCGCATGTAGTCTGTGCCCGCACCAGGGCAAAGTATGTGGGAGGTATTCGGGCGGCTTATGAGGAGAGCCTTGGTTAGGGTATGTCATGTTCTGCAGAGTCAAATAACCCGCTGCGAGCAACGAGGCATCAAGCTAGCAGCGCCCCAAGGGGCGGGGTATTTGACCCTCGCAGCGTTCGCCAAATGGATGCGCAAGCGCATCCGCTTGGCTCACTGCCTGCGGGAATAAAGACGAACAGGCTCAAAGCCCGAGGATGAGGACGGAATATGAATGGAATGGAAAAGATTGCATATACTATGTGAGAACAGCAAGACGTGGTAACCCCACTGAAGGAGGACTTATGCAGGCAGAAACTTATCCCTTTGTAGTGCAGCCATTGCCCTACGACTATGATGCATTGACACCGGTACTGGATGAAAAGACCTTACATTTTCATCATGACAAGCATTATAAAACCTATGTGGACAATCTAAACAATACGTTGGCAGATTATCCGGAGCTTCAGAAAAAAAGCCTGAAGGAATTACTGATGAATCTGGAGAGCCTTCCGGCAGCAGCCAGAACGCCGATCCGTAATAACGGAGGCGGTGTGTTTAATCATGAACTCTATTTTGGCACTATGCGCCAGCCCATGGGACAGCTGCCCGGGGGCGTTTTGTCAGAGGCCATAAATCGGGATTTTGGCAGCTACAATCAATGGAAGGAACAGATGAAGCAGGCGGCTGTATCACAGTTTGGTTCTGGCTGGGCATGGTTGGTAACGGATGGAAGCGGGAGGCTTTCCATTGTACAGACCGCCAATCAGGATGTGCCGGATCTGACTCAGTTTACACCGATTCTTCTTGTGGATGTATGGGAGCATGCCTATTATCTGCAGTATCAGAATTTGCGGGCGGTTTATGTGGAAGGGTGGTTTAGCCTGATCCATTGGAAAAAGGTGCAGCGAATATACGAGGAGGCTATCAGGGCCTGAAGAAAGGTGTCGGGAGGATGAACCAAAGAAATTATCAGCGGGAACTGGACGGGATACTGGAGAAATTGTCCAGAGGTGAAAAACGGTTATTCCTGCATAGCTGCTGCGCTCCCTGCAGTAGCTATGTGCTGGAATACTTAAGTGCGTATTTTCCGATTACGGTATTTTATTATAACCCGAATATCTCCTTTGCGGAGGAATATCAGCGCAGAGTGGCAGAGCAGAAGCAGTTGATTGAATACCTGGATCGTGAGGGCGGCAGATATCCTATTCAGGCAGTGGAGGGAGATTATGTGCCGGAACTTTTTTTTGCCATGGCAAAAGGGCTGGAGGAATGTCCGGAGGGCGGAAAGCGCTGCGAAGGCTGCTTTAGACTGCGCTTGGAGGAAACGGCCCGGCGGGCGGCGGCAGCAGGAGCAGATTATTTTACAACAACCCTGACGATCAGCCCGCTGAAGAATGCGCCTCTCCTGAACCAGATCGGCGAGGAACTGGCTGCTACATACGGTGTGCCCTGGCTGCCTTCTGATTTTAAAAAGCGCAATGGCTATAAACGATCGGTGGAACTGTCCGCAAAATATGGTCTGTACCGGCAGGACTACTGCGGCTGCGTGTATTCCAAACTTGAGAGGGAGAGCGGGCGCCCCGGGGCCCTGCAGGAAAAAAACAGTTGCCAGATGTCAGAAAAAAAGCTATAATGAGCGCATACTTTTACGCAGGAAATCAAAAAGGAGTGTGTTGCATATGAAGAAGTTATTGGATGTCATATCCGGAGAGATGCAGGCTGCCTTTGAGGCAGCAGGCTATGGAGAGGCAGAGGCGAGCAGCCAGCTGGGGCGCATCACCCTGTCCAACCGTCCGGATCTGTGTGAATATCAATGCAACGGTGCCATGGCAGGGGCTAAAAAATTCAGAAAGGCTCCCATTATGATTGCCAATGAAGTGGCAGGGAAGCTGCAGGGGAGCCGGTTCTTTTCCCAAGTGGAAGCCGTGGCGCCCGGATTTTTGAATTTGAAAATTTCGGAGGAGTTTCTCAAAAAATATCTGCAGGAAATGAGTGCAGCAGAAAAATATGGTTTGGACATGCCTGCAAAGCCCCAAAAGATCATCATTGATTATGGTGGAGCCAATGTGGCGAAGCCCCTGCATGTGGGACATCTTCGTTCTGCTGTCATCGGCGAAAGCATCAAACGGATTTGCCGGTATGCAGGACATGAAGTCATTGGCGATGTGCATCTGGGAGACTGGGGACTGCAGATGGGACTGATTATTATAGGAGTGAAGGAACGTCATCCGGAGCTGGTGTATTTTGATGAGAGCTATGAAGGAGAGTATCCTGCAGAGGCACCATTTACCATATCAGAACTGGAGGAGATCTATCCTGCATCCAGCGCCAGATCCAAAGAGGATCCGGAATATAAGGCACAGGCGATGGAGGCTACCTATAAGCTGCAGACCGGTGTAAGAGGGTATCGTGCACTGTGGCGGCATATGATGAATGTGTCCGTGGCGGATCTGCGGAAAAACTACAGCAGCCTGAATGTGGAATTTGATCTCTGGAAGGGTGAGAGTGACGTGCAGGATCTGATTCCGGAGATGGTACAATATATGAAGGACAGCGGTTATGCCTATATCAGCGAGGGTGCTTTGGTAGTGGATGTGAAAGAGGATACGGATACCAAGGAAATGCCTCCCTGCATGATCCTGAAGTCCGACGGAGCCTCCCTGTACAATACTACGGATTTGGCTACGATCATGGAACGGATGCGTCTGTATCATCCGGATCAGATGATTTATCTGACAGATAAGCGCCAGGAGCTGTATTTCCAGCAAGTGTTCCGCTGCGCCCGCAAGACGGGGCTGGTGGGGCCGGAGACAGAGCTGAAGTGGATTGGCTTCGGCACGGTGAATGGCAAAGACGGTAAGCCCTTTAAGACCAGAGACGGCGGTGTCATGCGCTTGGAGACCCTGATCCGGGATACTAAGGAAGAGATGTTCAAGAAGATCAAGGAGGGTCGGGAGATGAGCGATGAGGAGGCAAAGACCGTGGCAGATATGGTTGCAGTCTCTGCTCTGCTGTATGGAGATCTGTCCAATCAGGCATCCAAGGACTATATCTTTGATGTAGATCGGTTTACTTCTTTTGAAGGGGATACAGGCCCCTATATTCTTTATACCATTGTGCGGATCAAGTCCATCTTGGCTAAATATGTGGAGCAGGGGGGGAGTTTGGCGGAAAAGGAAGGGCTGGAACTCCAGGCGGCTGCCAGTGATGCCCAGAAGCAGCTGATGATGCAGCTTGCCGGATTTAATGCCATGATGGAGAGTGCGTGCGAGGAGACGGCGCCTCACAAGGTATGTGCATTCATCTATGACCTGGCCAACGCATTCAACCATTTCTACCATGAGACCAGGATTCTTGCAGAAGAAGATGAGAAGCAGAAGAAGAGCCTGATTGCTTTGCTGATCCTGACCAGAGATGTACTGGAAACCTGCATTGATGTGTTGGGTTTCAAGGCGCCGGAGAAAATGTAAGCTACAATGGTTATGGCTGAACTGTTACAATATAAAATTTTGGCATTGAAATTTTTGTAAAAATGTGGTTGACAAACGTGCTCTGTCATAGTATACTAATCAAGTCGGTTGCGTATGTGACCGACACATGGAATCTTAGCTCAGCTGGGAGAGCATCTGCCTTACAAGCAGAGGGTCATAGGTTCGAGCCCTATAGGTTCCAGTTTTGGCGAGATAGCTCAGTTGGCTAGAGCACACGGTTCATACCCGTGGTGTCGAGGGTTCGAATCCCCCTCTCGCTATTTTGAGATGCCGAAAAAAACGGCATCTTTTTTGTTTCATGCCATATATCGTGTCATACTTTTTAAATGATTGTTAACGTTATCAGATATTTTTTTCGATCATTTATGACATGCCGGTAAACAGCTTTTCATACATTGGCAGAGCACCATCCCCAAAACCTGCCAACAAAGAAGAGCTAAAAATAAGTATAGAAGAAATAAAAAGAAAAGGAGAAAAAAATGAAGCTGAACAACAGAGAACTTGAAGTAATGGGAATCCTCGGATCTGCCGAAGGCCCGCTGACAAGCACGGAGATCGTTAATGCCGGAAAAGAACTGACCATGAGTACCGTACAGGCAGTGATGCGTAAGCTGTTGGCTGCCGGATATGTGGAGGCGGTGGGAGTTACTCACAGCGGCAACGTACTTAGCCGCACCTTCGTAATAACGGATGGGGGCAGGGCAGGCCTGCTGGAGGATCTGGTAAACCATTACCGCAAGATCAGCGGCGCTGTCAGTGTGCAGGAGGTAGTAGCGGCACTGCAGCAGATGGATGATAAATAATTTTATGTAAGTAGGGCAATAAAGCCCTACAATCAGCACTCCGGTTTAGGAGGCTCCTTATCACAATCGTCAAGGATTGGTTTGATTAAGTCTAATTTAGACTTCAATACAACCTCCAGATTGGTGATTTTGTCAACCATATCCGCAACGGATTTGTTGATTTCGATTAACTCTTCCTGCTTACAGCTGAGGGAAATGGCTTTTTGCAGTTTCTCTCCTTCCGCATTCAGGATATGGGAAATGGCAGTTTCCTCCAGAGCGATAGACTGGAGAAGGGAGGATGCAGCACAGCATTTATCAATGTGTGAGCATTCAATTTTTGGCATACTCATATAGTGTCACCTTTTTTGTTGGTCTATATATCATATGTCAAACGGGGAAATCATCGGATTTCCCTTTTCCTTTATAGGGGAAAAATCCTGTAATTAGAAATGACATTATTATGTTAAGTTAATAGAAAACAGAATTATAGAGCAAAAAGATTGAAAAAGCGTGAAGAAAGCTTTATAATACCATTGAATAATAGAATATAATAAGGATATATCATTATTTTACTTAGGAAACCGGTCTGTGTGAGAGGAAATGTAATGAATGATTGGATTTTAGTGGTTGATGATGATACATCAAATCTCAGAATGGCAAGTCATATTCTGAGTGCGGAAAAAATGCGTGTGAGCTGTCTGAAATCAGGAGAGGATGCGATAAAATTCCTCAAGGAGAACAAACCGGATCTTATCCTTCTTGATATACATATGCCCGGAATGAACGGTTTTGATACCTACGCAGCCGTCAGGGAGAATCAGGATACAGAAAATATCCCGGTCATTTTTCTTACGGCGGATGATGACAGCGATACGGAAACAAGGGGGCTGAAGGTTGGCGCAATGGATTTTTTGAAGAAGCCTTTCGTACCGGAAGTCCTTTTGCTGCGGGTCAGACATACGCTTGATTTGATTCGTCTTCAGACGGATTTAGCCCGGGAGGTGAAAAAGAAAACACAGGAAGTGATGGCTCAGCACGAAAAGCTGGAGAAGATCTCCAAGCAGATCGTAACGGCGCTCTCCGGTGCGATTGATGCCAAGGATATCTATACTAACGGCCATTCTGCCAGAGTAGCGGAGTATTCCAAAAAGCTTGCCGGATATATAGGGCTTTCCGAAAAAGCCCAGGACGATATTTATACGATAGGACTCCTTCGCGATGTGGGGAAAATCGGTGTGCCGGATGCCATCATTAATAAACCCGCAAAGCTGACGGATGAGGAGTATTCCATTATAAAGCAGCATCCGATTATGGGTGCAGAGATTCTGAAGAATATCACAGAATTTCCCAAGCTGGGTATTGGCGCCCGTTGGCACCATGAACGCTATGACGGCAGGGGATATCCCGATGGTATTGCCGGTGAGACGATACCTTTGGAAGCTAGGATTGTGGCCGTAGCGGATGCTTATGATGCCATGAGTTCCAGACGAAGTTACCGGGATATACTTCCGCAGGAGCAGGTGCGCAGTGAGATGCGGAAGGGAAAGGGGACACAGTTCGATCCGGTATTTGCAGAAATCATGCTGATGATGATTGATGAAGATTGACAATTACATTGACGGTAGAGTCTCTGCTCCTGGGATGGGATATGAAAGCGGTTGTGCTTTTGCTGTTAGCGCTGGGGGCGAGCTGGGGGCTGCACATTACAGAGAGTATTCCGGAATCATACAGACTCTGGATGTATTTCATTTTGACAATGCTGACATTTTTCTTTTATGGAATTCATGAGACAAGCATTTATGATTTGGCTCCTGTGATGATTATTGCCATCATATTGTTCTCCGCAGCAGAAAACCATAGGATCATAAAGCTTTGTGTAGTCACCTATTTTCTTACCATGGGCTATGATCTGGTGTTTGTGCTGGAGGAATCCGCAGAGATTTCCGTGCTTGTGGTAACGAGGATCCTTCTGCACCTTATGCTTGTCTTTATGGCAGGGAAATTAGTGGAGTTTGGCATAAAAAGACGCAATAAGGAAAGAAAAATTACGGATAACAGGATTGTTGAGCTGGAAGAAACCAACCGCCGGACAGAGGATTTTCTTACCAATGTTTCCCATGAGCTTAGAACGCCCATCAACGCAGTTATGGGTATTACCGCAGTAATGCTCAAAAATGAAGAGAACCCTGAAAAGAGGAAGGATATACAAGCGATACAGAATGCCGGACAAAGACTGTTCAGCCAGATGGAGGATATTCTCGATTATACCGAGATTGATACCGGAAGAATCAAGGTTGGCAAGGACGCCTACATGATCACCTCCCTGATTAATGATATTATCCATGGAAATCGCCTGACAGACAGGGAGAATTTGCCGGAGCTGGTTTTTGATATTGATGCCGGCATACCTGCTGTGCTACTCGGAGATGAGAAAAAAGTTAAGAAGATCTTGACGCACCTTATTGATAATGCACTTTAAGACAGCTTCCCAGGGAACTGGTGGAGATGGTGAAGAAAGGGGAACATATGGGGGTGGTTGAGTCGCCCATTCTTGCACATAGGAAAAAACGCCCCATTCTGATTTCCACCGAAAGCGTCTGTGATCTGCCCAAGCGTTTGGTGGAAAAGCATCAGATAGCGGTAATACCCTATCGGGTATTGACAGAAGGCGGGGAGTTTCTGGACGGTGAGGAAACGGAAACGGACGGAATCCTCTCCTACATAAAGGCGGGTGAGAAAAATGTACATTCACAGCCGCCGGATGTAAAGGACTATGAAGAGTTCTTTGCCGAGCAGCTGTTAAAGGCCCAGTACGTCATTCATATATCATTTGCCAAAAATGCCAGCAGAGGGTACGGAAATGCTTTGGAGGCGTCTAAAATATTTGACAATGTCATTGTGATTGACTCCAGACATCTCTCCAGCGGAATGGGTCTCATGGTTTTGCAGGCGGCCCAATGTGTAGAAAACGGGATGACTGTAGATGGCGTTGTAAAGGAGATGGAGGCTATAAAGAGACGGGTCAAAACCAGTTTTGTGGTTACGGATACAGAATAC
>CALWLO010000121.1 GCA_944381545.1 uncultured Acetatifactor sp.
ATCCGGCAGCAGTGTGAATCTGCCGCTGCCCTTTAACTCTGTGCGCTTCCTGACTACAGCGATTGTCAGCGAAATGGGCTATGCCCAGGGTACGCACAGACAGGTGCTGTTTACCATCGGCCTTGTATTGTTTGTCTTTATCATGGTCATCAATATTACGTTAAATAAGATTTTGAAAAAGGGAGGACCGGAACATGAGTAAAAGCGGCTCCATCCGGCGGAGAAAATCCAGGCCCTTAGATATGCTGCTCTATGGATTGATTTATTTCGCTGCCTTTTTATCGGTAGCGCTGCTGCTGGGAATTATCGGCTATGTGTTCTACAAAGGCATCGGCAGTGTCAGCTGGACTTTCCTGACTACCGTAACCAGCGCCCTAAAGCAGACCACCGGTATTGCGGGGAATTTGGTGAATACGCTGTATATTATCCTGATCACGCTTTTGATCGCTACGCCGCTGGGGGTGGGCGCTGCCATCTATCTGAATGAATATGCCCGGCCGGGCAGGCTGGTCAGAGTCATTGAATTTACCACGGAAACCCTGTCGGGGATTCCCTCGGTTATCTTCGGACTGTTTGGACTGATTTTCTTTGGCAATACTTTAAAACTGGGCTATTCCCTCCTGCGAGGAGCTTTGACGTTGAGTATTATGGTACTGCCGCTGATTACCAGGAATACCCAGGAGGCGTTGCGAACAGTACCGGACAGCTATCGAAGCGGAGCTTTGGGGATGGGAGCGACTAAATGGTATATGATCCGCACCATTCTGCTGCCCTCCGCCATGCCGGGAATCGTAACCGGAATCATTTTGGCTGTGGGGAGAATCGTGGGAGAATCTGCAGCTCTGCTCTTTACAGCGGGAAGCGGTTATCTGCTGCCCAAGCTGGCAGGCAGGGGCCTGGGAGAGGGAATCGCCGCTCTTGGTCATAAAGCCCTGGAATCCGGCGGTACTCTGACGGTTGAACTGTATCTGCAGATGCAGAATGGACGGTATGATACGGCATTCGGAATCGGCTGTGTACTGATCATTATCGTGCTGGCTATCAATCTGCTGATGAAAGTGCTGGCAGGAAAGCTGCAGCCGGTAAAGCAGGGATAGCAGCTGCTTAGACCGCATTCGGAGGAAGAGTGCCGGAGGACGGGAGCGGAACGTAAAATCAGGAAGGATTTGACTATGGATAATCGAGAGAAAATAAAAATAGACGTACAGAAGCTGAATCTTCACTATGGAAGTAACCACGCCTTAAAGGATGTGGATATGAAGATTCGGGAGAACGCCATTACTGCTTTTATCGGCCCCAGCGGCTGTGGGAAATCCACCTTTTTAAAATGCCTGAACCGGATGAATGATCTGGTGGAGAGTGTGAAGATCGAGGGCACCATCCTGCTGGATGGCGAGGATATTTATGATAAACAGGTGGATACCACGCTGCTGCGCAAAAAGGTGGGTATGGTATTTCAGCAGCCCAATCCCTTTCCCATGAGCATTTATGACAATATCGCCTATGGCCCCAGGGTTCATGGGATTAAGAACAAAAGTAAGCTGGATGAGATCGTGGAAAATGCCCTGCGGGGAGCTGCTATTTGGGAAGAGGTAAAGGATCGGCTCAAGAAGTCGGCCCTGGGGCTTTCCGGAGGACAGCAGCAGCGGCTGTGTATTGCCCGGGCACTGGCGGTGGAACCTGAGGTGCTGCTCATGGATGAACCTACTTCTGCACTGGATCCCATATCCACGCTGAAGGTAGAGGAATTGATGGAGAGTCTGAAGAAACGATATACAGTGGTGATTGTTACTCACAATATGCAGCAGGCAGCCAGAGTATCGGATGATACCGCCTTTTTTCTGGTTGGAGAGGTAGTGGAGATGGCTTCCACGGCGGATCTGTTCTACAGGCCGAAGGATAAGCGGACAGAGGATTACATCACCGGACGATTCGGCTGATGGTATGAGGAGGATAGAATTATGACACCGAGAATGGTATTTGAGCAGGAACTGGAGCAGCTTAAGGTCGCTGTAACAGAAATGAGTGAAAGGGCTGAGATCAGCTATGATAAGCTGGTGCTTGCCGTAAATGGGGATGACCGGGGAACCCTGGAGCAGCTGCTCAATGTGGATCATGCAATGACCGATATGCAGAGAAGCATAGAGGCCAGATGCCTGAGACTTCTGACAAAGCAGCAGCCGGTAGCACGGGATTTGCGGACAGTTTCTGCAGCACTGAAGGTAGTTACCGATATCCAGAGAGTGGGCGATCATGTGACCGATATGGCAGAGCTTTTTTTACGGATGCCGGAGCCTATTGATCTGCAGCGCTGGCAGCCGCTGATCGGATCCATGATGCAGGAGACCAAGGAGATGCTGCATGGCGCTGTAGAATGCTTTGTTAACAGTGACCAGGAGCAGGCTCAGGAAGTCATTGATCATGATGATGTGGTAGATGAAGCTTTTAACCGGATGAAAGAAGAATTAATGGAGTCGATCCGCAGCGGCAATGCGGATGCGGATCAGGTAGTAGACCTGCTGATGATCGCCAAATATCTGGAAAAAATCGGTGATCATGCCGTAAATATCGGGAAATGGGCAATCTTCCAGATTACGGGGGATGTGGGATCGTACCGGCTTTTGTAAAATATATTTTACATACATTTTACACAGACCAGATATTACATTTTACATGAAGCAGTTATGATAGAAAAGTAAACTTTTTGTAAAATATACGTAAGAGGTGTAAATGTATGGATTTTTTTGATTTCTTATCGATGGTGGGCGGACTGGCACTGTTTTTATATGGTATGCTTTTGCTGGGGGACAGCCTTGCCAAGGCCTCCGGGGGCAGACTGGAAAGTATATTGGAGACATTGACCAGCAATAAGCTGAAAGCGGTATTGGTGGGTGCCGGTGTAACGGGAGTGATTCAGTCTTCTTCCGCTACTACGGTTATGGTAGTGGGGTTTGTGAATTCCGGCATTATGAAGCTGGAGCAGGCTGTTGGAATTATTATGGGCGCAAATATAGGAACGACGGTTACCTCTTGGATCTTAAGTCTGGCGGGAATCGATAGTTCCTCTTTTGTGATACAGCTGTTTAAGCCCAGTTCTTTCTCACCGGTGATGGCGATTATCGGTGTAGCAGTATTGATGTTCACGAAAAAGGAGAAAAATAAGAATGTGGCAACGATACTGATTGGCTTTGCAGTGCTGATGTTCGGTATGGAGACCATGAGCGGCGCCGTGGAGGGGCTGGCGGAGGTGCCTGAATTTACCGGAATCCTGACAACGTTCTCCAATCCGATTTTTGGCATGTTAGCCGGGCTGGTATTGACGGCGGTGATCCAATCCTCTTCAGCTTCCGTGGGTATCCTGCAGGCTTTGTGTCTGAGCGGGGCAGTAACTTATAGTGCGGCGGTTCCTATTATCATGGGACAGAATATCGGTACTTGTGTGACTGCTTTGATCTCCAGTGTGGGCGCCAACAGGAATGCAAAGAGAGCGGCGCTGATGCATCTGTACTTTAATATCATCGGTACGATAGTCTTTATGGTGGTTTTCTATACATTGAATGCCTTTCTGGATTTCTCATTTATGGACGAGCCGGCATCGGCAATGGGCATTGCGGTGATTCACAGCGGCTTTAATATAGGTGCTACAATCCTGCTTCTGCCTTTCTCTAAAGTGTTGGTAAAACTGGCTTGTCTGACCGTAAGAGACGAGCCTGAGCGTCAGGATCAGGAGCCGGAGGATGCTGCGTTACAGCTTTTGGACAGTCGTTTCCTGGATACTCCTTCCTATGCGATTGACCAAAGCAAAAATGTGGCGGTAAGCATGGCGGGCCTGGCCGAGCAATCCATTAATCTTGCCATGGGGCTGCTGGCACAGTATGATGCGGAAAAGGCGGAGCGGGTGATAGATCTGGAGACAAAGATCGACCGTTATGAAGATCAGCTGGGCAGCTATCTGGTCAAAGTCAGCTCCCGGAATCTGTCCGAGCAGGACAGTCACAGTCTTTCTGTGATGCTGCATTGCATCGGTGATTTTGAACGCATCTCCGATCATGCCCGGAATATCAAGGAAGCGGCGGAGGAAATGCATCAGAAGGGCCTTACCTTCTCTGACAAAGCCATGCAGGAGCTGGAGGTACTTCACAGGGCCATCCACGACATTCTGAAGATCACCATGCTCAGTTTTACAGAGGAGGATCTGAATCTGGCATGTCAGGTAGAGCCTTTGGAAGAGGTCATTGACGCATTGAATCTGGAGATCAAGCAGCGGCATATCAAACGTCTGCGTAAGGGGAAATGTACTATAGAGCTGGGATTTATTCTGTCGGATATTATAACCAATTATGAACGGGTGTCCGATCATTGCTCCAATATTGCGGTATGTCTGCTGGAAGTGAGTGAAGATGAGTTTGATACTCATGCTTATCTGGAGAGAATGAAGAGTGAGGAGAATATGGATTTCCAGGGCAAGGTGATGGCCTACAGCCAGCGGTATGTATTGCCGTAAAAAGGATTGCAGGAACAGGCATTTTGTTTTATGCTTTAAAAGGGTTCAGAAAGAAGGGGTATTTTGGCGCTGATTTATGTTGTAGAGGATGATAAAAGTATACAGGAAATTGAGACCTTTGCACTGGCAGGGGTGGGATACCGGACGGTAGGATTTGACTGTGCAGCGGATTTTTACCAGGCATTGAAAGAAGAGATGCCGGATTTGGTGCTGCTGGATATTATGCTGCCGGATGAGGATGGACTGTCCATTGTACAAAAGCTCAGAAGCCGTAAGGAAACGGTGCTGCTTCCCATCATGATGGTGACGGCTAAGACCACGGAGATCGATAAGGTCAAGGGCCTGGATATCGGAGCGGATGATTACCTGACGAAACCGTTTGGGGTTATGGAGCTGATCTCCAGGGTAAAGGCCATGCTGCGGCGCAGCCAGGTGGAAAAGAAGGAGAAGTGCCTGACCATGGGCGAGATTGTGCTGGACCGGGAAAAGCATGCAGTGACAGTAAACGGACAGCCCTGCGAACTGACCTATAAGGAATATGAGCTTCTAAAGCTGCTGTTGTCCAATGCGGGGATTGTAACCACCCGGGATGTGATCCTGGATCGGATCTGGGGTACCAGCTTTGAAGGAGAATCCCGTACTTTGGATATGCATATCAAGACGCTGCGGCAGAAGCTTAAGGATCAGGGGAGCTTGATCCGGACTGTGCGGAATGTGGGCTACATCATGAGTGGAGATGAGGATTAGAGAGAATGAAAAGGAAAATCAATGCCAGGATGGTGCTGGTGGCCGTGCTGGGAATTGTGACCACCATGGTGCTGCTCACGGCAGTGTTTTATGAGATGTTTAAAAGACAGATGGTAGATGATCTGCGGATCTATGCCTTGCTGCTGCAGAGAGAAATCGATCAGGATCAGCTGCTGCAGAGCGATGAGGACATATTAAAGGAAAAGGTGCGAGTCACGCTTTTGAATGCCCAGGGTGAAGTGCTGTATGATAATCAGGCTGACAGCATGGATATGGAGAATCACAGCCAGAGACCGGAGGTACAGGAGGCCATGGAAACCGGAGAGGGGCAGGCAGTCCGCCGTTCAGCCACCCTGGATAAGAGCACATTCTATTATGCGGTAAAGCTGGAAAACGGGCGGATCCTGAGAGTAGCCGTAGAGGCAGAAAGCATCTACAGTATATTGGGCAGAGCCATGCCCAATCTGGTCTGGATCTGCGGAGTGCTGGTACTCTTATCCCTTCTGCTGGCTCATTATCTGACCAGAAGTCTGGTGGAACCTATCGAAAAGCTGGCGGAGCATCTGGATGACGGGATGGAGATTACTCATTATGAGGAGTTGGAACCATTTATCAGAACCATTCAGAAACAGCATCAGGATATCATGGAAAATGCCAAGCTCCGCCAGGAGTTTACCGCCAATGTTACCCATGAATTGAAGACTCCGCTGACCTCTATCTCCGGTTATGCGGAGCTGATCGAGACCGGTATGGCCTCCGGTGAGGATATCGTCCGCTTTTCCCGGGGGATTCATCAGAATGCGCAGCGTCTGCTGACGTTGATTAATGATATTATCCGGTTGTCGGAATTGGATGACTCACAGGAGGAATTGGCCACGGAGCGGCTGAACCTGTATGAGCTGGCGGCTACCTGTGTGGAGATGCTTAGTGTCAGTGCCGAGAAGCATCAGGTAAGGCTGCAGATGGACGGCAGTGACTCTTATGTGCTGGGGGATCGGATGATGCTGGAGGAGCTTTTGTATAATCTATGCGATAATGCGATCCGCTACAACAATGAGAAAGGACAGGTGCAGGTACAGGTACAGCAAAAAGGAGATCAGGTGATCCTGATGGTGCGGGATACGGGAATCGGTATCCCAAAGGAGCATCAGGACAGGATCTTTGAACGGTTCTACCGAGTGGACAAGAGCCGCTCTAAGTCCACCGGCGGCACCGGACTGGGATTAGCCATTGTCAAGCATATCATTGCCCGGCATCATGCAGAGCTGAGGATGGAGAGTCAGCCGGGAGAAGGCACCGCAATCTGGGTGACCTTCGCAGCTGCACAATAAGAACCAAAAAGAGCCGCACCCTTTAGGGACGGCTCTTTTCAGCTTAGAATCTATTTGTCTTCAGCAAGATGTTTCCGCAACGGTTTTTTCAGCGGCAGCGTCTTCGGCAGCTTCCCCGGAAGAAGGCTCCGGCAGTGTCATGACCACCTTACAGATACGGTTCTGATCGATCCCCTGTACCTTCAGATGGATGCCGTTATCCAGCTCTACCTCTTCGCCATCCTCCGGCAGGCGGTCCAGATACTCGATAATGATACCGCCGATGGAGTCATAATCCTCGGAATCCAGATCAGTATCCAGTGCATCATTGATATCATCCAGCTTCATGCTGCCTTCCACCAGATAGGTGCGTTCCCCGATCTCCTGGATATATTCTTCTTCATCCGCATCGTACTCATCCCGGATTTCTCCGACGATTTCTTCCAGCAGATCCTCCAGGGTAATCATGCCCACGGTAGCGCCGTATTCATTCAGGACAAAAGCTACATTCGTGGTTATTTCCCGCATCTCCAGCAGGAGATCCGCACTTTTCTTGTATTCATAGGTATAATGTGCTTCCCGCAGAATGCTGCGCACGGAGAAATTATTCTGATCCGCATTCAGGATAAAGTCCTTGATATTGATCAGGCCGATAATATTATCCTTATCCTCCTGGTATACCGGAAGCCGGGTATACATGGACTCCCGGAATACCTCCAGCACATCATGATAGGAGGCCTCCACATTGACAGATATCATATTAATACGGGGGATCATGATATCTTTGGCAAGGATATCGGAACAATCAAATACATTGTAGATCATTTCCTTTTCTTCGGATTCGATGACGCCTTCTTCGTGGCTGACATCTACATAGGTCTTTAACTCTGTCTCAGTCATGGTAGCGGCCTTTTTCTTCGGGTCGATATGTAATATGCGAAGAATGCCGCTGGAGAGTTTATCCACGATAAAGATAACAGGTGTCAGGAGATGCATCAGCCCGTAGATAATATGGCTGTAGGCCAGGGAAATCTTTTCATTATTCAGGTTCGCCCAAGTCTTGGGAAGGATCTCCCCGAAGAGCAGAATCACAACGGTGAGAATGGCGGTACAGATACCTACTATCAGGTTGAGCCGCATAGCCATGGTGGTAGCCAGGGCGGATGCTGAAAGATTTACGATATTGTTGCCGATCAGAATCGTACTGATCATTTTCCCGTAATTATCCAGGATCTGGTTTACCTTGGCGGCGCATTTGTTACCCTCTTCTTCCAGGGCCCGCATCCGTACCCGGTTCACGGTAGAGAGCGCAGTTTCCGCAGAGGAAAAAAAAGCGGAAAGCATTAATAGCATTAACAGAACAACAAATTGTACGACAGTATAACTGTCTACCTCTAACAAAAAAACCACTCCTTTTTTACTATATTTTAATAGGAATGATATAATATATTTCATAAGATGTCAAGATATCGGAGGGAAAGGAATATAGTTTATCAGGGAAATAATCTATCTAATAAGGAGGGCATAGGGAATGAATGGGAACGGACAAGGAAAAATGGGGGACATCCCGGTGCTTTTTTTGCTCAAGAGCCTGCTGTTTTCCTACATATTGACCGGCGGACTGCTGCTGGTTCTGGCATTTTTGCTGTATAAGGCAGATTTATCCCAGAAGGTGGTATCTGCCTGTATCATTGTGATTTATGTACTGGCTACCTTTTTCGCAGGCTTTATTACCGGGAAGAAACTGAAAAACAGAAAGTTTCTC
>CALWLO010000122.1 GCA_944381545.1 uncultured Acetatifactor sp.
AATGCTGTTCTGAACCGTACTTTTCATGGTATGATACGGTTAAAAGATCAAAAAATCTGTTTTTTACCGTACCGGATAGCCCGAAAGTACGGTTACAGATGAGAAAATCAGGGATTTATCCGTACTTAACCGCATTGGCAGAAAAAAAGTACGGTTAAGGAGCGAAAAATCCTTTTTATAACCGTCACTTCAGGCTTTTTGTACGGTTCTGTTAAGTGGATCTTCCCTTTTTAACCGTACTGAACAATAGCACACCAGAAAGGCTCTCCGCTTTGAGAAAAGATTTTGATTGAAAAGAAAATTCCCGCTTCGGGAAGAAAGGTAAGATTAGAAAAATGAGAACACTGCTCCGCTGGTCTTCGAGACTGAAATGGCTTGGTCTTCTCGGCCTGCCCATGTTTTTTCCCAAACAGCCCGTCTGGAAATGGCTGTGGCTCTTCTGGCTGTTTGGGATTCTGGAAATTATCCTGTCGTTTCCGGTTTTCCTGCAAAGCCTGCGGCAGCTTGCCGGGATCGTGATCTGCCAGGCCCAAAACCGGCCGATGCCGGATAAGGACAATTTTTTACCGCGGATCACCTATTCCCTGCCCTTTGAGGGGGCCTGGGCCATTGTCAACGGCGGGGTAAGCCGGGAAGCCTCCCATTCCTGGGAAGTTAATTCCCAGAGATATGCCTGTGATTTTCTCATTCTGGATGATTCCGGAAAAAGCTGTCAGGGGAATCCTTCCAGCTGTGACAGCTACTACTGCTATGGCAGAACCGTGTTTGCGCCCGCGGACGGCGTGGTGGAGGAAATTCGCTCAGACTGTAAGGACAGCAGAATCTTCGGCGGAAAAACCGATCCTCTGATCCGGGATATCCGGGGAAATTATGTGCTGCTCCGGCATACGGATCTGAATCACACGGAGCCCTCTCCTACCGCCCGCAGTCAGGAATATTCCCTTCTTGCGCATCTGATGCCGGGCAGCATTCCGGTAAAGAGAGGCCAGCGCGTCAGGCGGGGAGAGCCGATCGGCCGGTGCGGCAATTCCGGCAACAGCACGGAGCCGCATCTGCATTTTCAGGTCCAGAACGGAAAAAGCTTCTATCATTCCGCCGGGCTTCCGATCCATTTTGAGCACGTAACGGTCAGCCCGCAGCCCGGTTATGAAAGTTATGATCCCCGTCCCGTTCCCGTGCATCAGGATGAAAGGTTTCCTCACAGAGGGCAGAAGATAAAGCAGGAGAAAACTTACTTATGAGCTGGTGTATCAAAAGGAAACCTCCTGTATAAGCTTTTTCATATTTTCAATTACATTTTCATAAGAGACAAAGTCTTCTGTAAAATAGCTTGTGATAGTCTGATAATCTTCTTTAAAAAAGAAATTATCGCAGAACTCCATAATAATGGCAGATATATCTATTCCTTCTTTTGCAGATGGACATATCGGCAGTCTGGCCCGATGCTCCCGAACTTCTTTTATCAATGCGTTAAATTTATCATTAAAATCAATAAGTGGAGTCAGTTTATAAATATCATATAAATGGCGGGAATATCTTTTTGATTTACCCTGTATATAGTAATCACAGAGAGCGAAAATTTTATCGATATAAGTCCTTTCCAGCGACTGCAAATTCATGGAAAACCTGTCAAGGAAAAATTGTTGTGCGATATCTTTTCTGTTTCGCTTTTCCAGATAATCCCCTATATAATTGTGTATCTCTACCAGTTCTGTCGGAAATGCATACGAACCTAATGCAGTTTCCAGTTTTATATATTGGGGCAGTCTTTCATCTTCTAATTGGAATACAGAAGTATACGAGAAGAAATAGGCATTATAGTCTCTGTCACTCTGTGTTTCATTCCAGTTGGCAATCGGCATTTCCAATGCTTCGCTTATTCCCTTTAAAACAACGTTTTTTAGTTTTTTCCTTCTGCTTTCTCCTATATGCTCTTTGAAAGTGATATCGATATCCTCAGAAAAGCGGCTAATTACACGGAATCCTTTGGATAAAGACGTTCCTCCTTTGAATACGCACTGATCAAGCTGCTCTGCCAGTAATTTCAGGATCAATGTGACATAATAATCTTTTTCTATTACTACAGGTACTTTTCCAATCTGTTCGGCAGTCTGTTCTATTATGTCCTTAAACATTTCTCTGTCTTTATGAAGATACATACTTCACCCCCGTTTCATAAATTGCCTTATAGATTTTAACAGGATAATTGGTAATGAATCTGTCAATTTTTTTCTTCGTAATATCATTTTTTCTGGCATATTCTGACAAAATCATCCCGCACTTTTCCAATTCTGTCTCCGCATACTTCTCAATATCCTTCAGACAGTCAAGGAACTGCAGCACCGATACATTTTCTTCCGTTATTTCCGCCACTGGCCTTCTGATAATGAACTGCCTGTTTTTAATCGTCAATTTTCTCACCAGGGCCGGAGCAAAATTACTGCTTATTTCCTGCATAAGCGGGACCTGTAAGGATAATCCCATGCGGTTTGCCAATGTGTATCCAGAATAATATCCAACCCGTTTTCCCCTGCGCATGATATACTTATGGACAGCCACGGTATCCGCAGTCAAAGTCATCGGTTCACCCAAGATATCCGTTTTGGGGAAATAATATACCCCCGGTTCAAAGCGGCGTATTATTCCGCTGTCAGTCAGCTTTTTTAAATGATAACGGAGATTCTCCTCCGTCATCCCTGAAATACAAATATCTCCGGTAAAAATAGGTTCTCCTGGAATATAATTTTCTTTCAAATAATCATATAACATATCCGCTTCCTTTCGATAAGTAAATAGTATATTTACTTATCGTTAGTATAAGCAAAAAATCTTTTTCAGTCAATATAAAGATCCTCCAGGGTCAGCAGGGTAACTTCGCCCTGCTTTCCCAGCGCTTCCAGCTCCTCCGCTCCGATTTTGACATTTCGACATTTACGGGAACCGATCAGATATTCAATTTCGTTTTCCTGCAAATAACTTACTTATGAGCTGGTGTATCGTGAGTTTATTTTATATCATATCCTTTTTTATCAGGCCGCTGCAACGTTCTTACAGCTCTCTTTTCTTATAAAAGGCGATGGACAGCCTCCAGGAAACCGCATAGAACAGGACCGCCAGAACCGCCAGGAAAAATGAAACGCCCGCCTGCGGCATGACGATTCCGGCTGTGAGAGCATTTTCGCCAACCCCGGAGCCCTGGATGCTGCCGAACGCGGCGCTCACGCCGCAGAGCAGGATGATCACGGCGAAGTAGGCGATCCGGCCCTTTTCCGCGCCGAACCGGAACATGAACGGCAGAGTCGCAGCCGGGCCGATCAGGCCCAGAAGAAGGAAGACGGCAGCCATGCCCAGAACCGCATGCGGATCAAAAGCACCCATCCGAAACAGCCCCAGGGCATACAGAACGGTGGTGATGCAGATCACCGGAAGCTCCCCGATCAGCCCCACCAGATATTTGCAGGACACAAGCTGCCGGCGGCTGCAGGGAAGGGTTCCGCTGTAGACGTCCCATTTTTCCCGTTCATCGTAGGAAATCAGAGACGCCGGAATCAGTCCCATCAGGATGCAGGGATAGGCCAGCAGGAAGAAGCCGGGTCCGCTCATCAGGGACATCCCGAAAAACACCACGACGATCAGAAGAAATACTCTGCAGTATTTCTCCGACATATACAGATCCTTTAAAAGCAAGCCTTTCATGCCGCCATACCTCCGTTTCCCTTTACCATGAAAATGAACAGTTCTTCAATGCTCACCGCGCCGAGGGCGAAGCCAGTCGGGACCGCATCCCGCCGCACGATGGCTTCCACGCCGTATGGAGATTCCCGTTTTCCCAGAACAGCCGAAGGATTCAGCTCAGAAAGCTGCGCCGCCGTACAGCGCAGGATCCCGTACTCCTCCAGCAGCACATCCTTCTCCTCACAGAGCAGAAGCCTGCCCTGATGAAGGAAGGCGATGTAGTCGCAGATTTTCTCCAGGTCGCTGACGATATGGGAGGAAATCAGCACCGCATGATCCTCCTGTCTGGTAAATTCCCCGAACAGCTCCACCACCTCGTCGCGGGCTACCGGGTCCAGACCGTTGGTGGATTCATCCATAAAATTGGGGTCATCTCCGGAAAGCCCTATAAATACTGGCCTTAACTGTATACAAAAATGTATACCGTGTTCTTTTTTCAAAAATGAAAAAGCACGATCTGATTTTGACCGTGCACTTTCTCTTTTGAATTATATAATTTTCATAGCCAGCCATTCTACTGCCTGTATCCGGCTATGTATTCTTAAAGCAGACTTTTAAGTTTTGAAAAATTTTGTTTTCCTAATGCATTTCTCAGCCGTTCATTTTCTTTTTCCAGATTTTTTTTATCCTGTTCCAGACTTTCAACCTGTCGTTGTAACGCTTCATTTCGTTTCTGCAAAGACCTGATCTCATCATTCATAGCCATATCAAGAATACTGCGGCGTGGATCCCTCATCCCCACCTGAAGCTCTAAAGCCCGGTCTATCTCTTTTCGAACAATTGGATTCTTGTAAAAAAATCCTCTGGATAATCCTGTCTTTTCCATCAGCCGTGGGATGCTGACCTTCTCGCCATTATCCACCATTTCAATGATAACATGTTTCGCACGCTCAATTTTTTCATCGCTGGCTTTTTTATTCACAGCAAGCATTTTGTCGTATTTGTTCATACTCTTCCTCCCATCCGTCAAGGTTTGCCAGTATCAATTCAGACATCTTTTGTCTGGCTTTCCGTGTTTCGTCTGCCAGAATATCATCCCGCATTTTGCGGTAGTACTTAACATTTTTTACGCTGCTATGACCTAACAGTTTAGCAATTGTCCAGTCATCCAGATGCATTTGAGTCAGTTTTACGCCATAAGTATGCCGATATAAATGGCTTCCGAATCCGAAGAGGACCCCCTGATCATCCCGAAGATTCTTCTCCCGAATCATTTTTACAACATGATATTGTATAGTCGCATATTGCAGAGGCCGGTCTGTATTCTTTTCGCTGACAAAAATATATTTCGTTTTTCCATAGCGTTTTCTGGTATATTGGATTGCGCTCCGGATCAGCATTGCGATCTCTTCGCTGACCGGCTTCTCATAAGGCTTCGTTTTTACCTGACGTATCCGGATAATATATGTCTCATTTTTTTCATAGAGACAGTCAGTCTGAAGAGTCAGTGTATCAGAGATTCGGGTTCCCAGAAGCTGATGTATAATCATCGCTCTGGCATATTGTTCATCCAGTTCGACGATACCGGCATTGAGCCTCTTTAATTCTGCGTCAGAATAATCCTTAAATTCCGACTTTGGCGCAGGAGGAATATCCCTGGCCAAAATCAAGAGTTCCATTTGTCTATAGTCATAGATTTTCCCAATGCATTCCAAGATTGCTCTAAGCCGTGTTAATTCCGAATGGAGATAACGGTTTGACTCCTCTTCTGTTTTCAAGTGAATCAGATAATCTTCAATTATTTTTCGATCTAAATCTTTACATGATTGTATGTCAGGATGCTTTACCTTCAGGTATGCCGACAAACGCCGCATCGCAGTCAGTTCTCTCTGAATACAGGACATTGATTCACTCTGAAGATTCATATAAATTCCTGATTTTACTTCTTCTCTGAGCTGACTCTGATATATTTTAGTAAAATTCACAGTTTTTCTGGTTTTGACCGGATTTTCTTGAATTTGAATTCCCAGATTTTCAAGTTGCCAGATATCCTTTTGCCTTTCTGAAACAATCTCCTGCGGTATCATAAATTGGATTAATCGTTCCATATATCTCAGAACAGGTGATCTTATGAGGGTAATATTTCCATAAACTCCTTTTTCATTGTAATTGAGCGGAATCCCTTCCTTGATCATCCACATTTTCAGGCTGCGCATCCAAAATTCCCCGCTCCTGTCCTTCAGGCTTTTATCTCCTTTTTCATTCAGAAATCGGCAAATATGTTTATAAACTTTTCGTTCTTTATAAAATGATATGACAGATAATTCCGTCGCTCGATGGCGAACAAACTTTTCCACCTCTTTCTGCAGGGACTCCTCATGTATCATTTCCAGATTATAGTAAGTATTTTTTCCTATATATTTTTTCTGATGCTCTGTCATTTCCATATATCCAGGTAAATCTCTGAAATAGATCCTTGTCATCATTTTTTTCCTTCTTTCAGGTATCCTGCCAGACTATTTCCAGGCAGATCAAAAAATGTTTCGTTTTCCTTATCCAGTCTTTTGGGCATATAGTCCACGTACTGTAATGTCATTTCATCATATTCATGTCCCAGATAATCTCTGACGCTTTGCAAAGAAGTTCCATTATTGTACAGCTGTGTAGCAACACCATGGCGGAAATCATGAGAGCGGAAGATATATTCTCCGTTCTGAATACCGTATGCGGTACAGCAATCCAGCATCTTTTTCCTAAATGTACCGCTGCGAAAAGCTCCCCCCTTTTGATTTTGAAACACATATTCATCCGGCCTGATTCCCTTACGCTGGATATAAATCTGCATCAATTGATATAAGGCGTCCGGAATCGGTATCTTTTTGAAGGTCCTCAATTTGATCTGGTATATTTTTATCCAGGCATCTCTTCCACGTAAGTAATAGGCGTCCCCTTTCAGGGTACATACTTCGCTGATCCGCAGGCCAAGCGTCCATAGATGTAAATACATCAGGCGAAGTTCTTCGGGAAAACGATGAAGATTGCGAAGGAGCTGAAGCTGAATATCATTTTCTATACTTCTGTCGTGATGTTGAGCAATTTCTTTTTTCAGATAATAGTCTTTCTGAAATGGAATTTCCAGAATATATTCATGTGCTCTGAGAAACTGGAAAAAGTGCAGTATTGACAGAATTATGTCATTATAGGATTCCGCTTTTATACTCTTCTTTTCAACCTTTAAAAGATTCCAATTTATCTGCTGATTTGTAAGGGTACAGACATCTTTGTCCGGTTGCAGGTTCGTAAGAAAATTCCTGACATATCGAAATTCGTTACAGATACTGCTGACTGAAAGATCTGTCAAGCCCAAATTATATCTGATATATTTTTTCAACAGTTCCCGATTTTTCTGATTAGAAACTTCCAGAAAAGAAATTCTCTTAACTGGATTGGCTGCATTTAAGCGTTCTTTTTGAAGATGAAAACGCTTCATATACCAGACATTCACATTCCACCGAATTTCCTTACTTTCCAGAAATAATGTTTCTCTGATATAGTCTATAATATCTATCTCTTTTTTCAGGACAGGTTCATTCTGCAGTACCCGTTTTATTTTTTCGATCTGGAATAACTCAAGTTTTTCTATATCTGTAACTTTTTCTTTTATACAATAGTCATATATTTTTTTCAGCTCTATCAGACGGATCCTGTTAATTTCATACCCGTCTTCCGATTCCAAAATACGGTGTAAAGTTCTGAAAATCTGCCGTTTCATTTGCTCTGGTGCGGATACGCTGAAGTCCCACAATAAGTCCTTCTTTTTGGTTGAATCATTATATTTCCTAACTACATCCGGATTGGGATGATACAGGAGAAATAGCATTTGATTATCAAATTTCGGCCTTATCAATCCCTGTCTGCCTATCAGCCGTAATTCAGCCTGAACACTATGTTGCTTCAAACGATCAAATGCCTTTATATATTTTCGATAACTGGATGGTTTAACCTCATGGCTCAGAAATTCCTCGAATACCTCTCTCCAGTAATAGTCCAATTCCTTCAGATGCCAGATCCCATTGGCTGCCATAAACTTCTTTACCTTATTGGCATAGCAGCTTCCAACTTCTGAACATTCCCGGATCTCTGCCTCCAGTTGTGTCAGGAGCTCTTCCGTATTCTGTTGTATTTCCCGAAGCTGATATACCGGCATCAATTATCACCTCCCCGTCAGAATATCCCGAATTCCATAATCATCGGTATGTTTCTCATAAAAATCTTTACTCGCCTGCATAAGCCGGTCATCCAGGATCCCAAGGTACTTTATCGTGGTATCCATATGCCTGTGGCCATATGCACGGCTGATCAGTTCCAGCGCCCAGCCCGCTTCCCACCGGGCATTTCCAAAATATCTGCGGAGCATGTGCGGGGTGATTTTGATTCCCGTTTTCTTCTCCGTCCGTCCCAGCATGTCATAAACACTGCCAACCTGGAGCGGCTTCCCTGCCGTATCTCCCGCGATGTTGATAAACAGGAAAGTCTGACGCTGCAGGAGCTCCCGGTATTCCGCAAGGTAAT
>CALWLO010000123.1 GCA_944381545.1 uncultured Acetatifactor sp.
GATCAGATGCCCCAGATGCATAAGGTCATGGATTATTATCTGCCCACCACTTTGAAACTGGTGGAGGCTTATAAGGAGTTTGATCAGGTCAGTGTGCCGGGGGAGGACATTCTGTCAGCCAAAGCACAGATTGAGAAGACACTGGATACCATCAATGCGGCGTTTACGGAGCTGTTAAACAATCTGTTCCGCAGCAGGGTCTATGATGTGACCACGGATGCCCAGGTGCTGGAGACCATGCTGGCCCAGGAGGGTCTGACAAAGGAGAGCATCAGTAAAGAACTGGAATATGCAAAAACAGGGAGGAATATTTAAATGAGTGATTTGGATGCCAAGTTAAATGAAGTACCCACTTTGACCTTGGAGCCTTTTGCAGAGCCAAGGCAGGAGGCAGCGGTGGTGAATGAGACCCAGGTTGCTGAAGCGGTGAAAGAGCAGCTGAATGTGGAACTGACGCCGGAGGAACAAAAGATGGTGGATGATTTTGCCGCACAGATTGATCTGAATAACAGCCAGATGATTCTGCAGTACGGTGCAGGAAGCCAGAAGAAGATAGCGGATTTTTCTGAGAATGCCTTAAGCAGTGTCCGCACGAAGGATATGGGTGAGATCGGTCAGATGCTGACGGATGTGGTGGCTCAGCTGCGCTCCTTTGAGGAGGAAGAGGAAGAGAAGGGCTTTTTGGGTATCTTCAAAAAGAGCAGCAACAAGCTTTCCAATATGAAAGCCAAATATGACAAGGCAGAGGTAAATATCAATCAGGTCTGCAAGGTGATGCAGGAGCATCAGATTACCCTGCTGAAGGATGTGGCGATGCTGGATAAGATGTATCAGCTGAACCTGAATTATTTTAAAGAGCTTTCCATGTATATTCTGGCAGGAAAGAAAAAGCTGGAGGAGGCCCGCAATGTGGAGCTGGCAGATCTGGTGGCCAGGGCCGAGCAGAGCGGATTGCCAGAGGATGCGCAGAAGGCCAAGGATTTTGCCAGCATGTGCGAGCGCTTTGAGAAGAAGCTGTATGATCTGGAGCTGACTAGGACGATTTCCCTGCAGATGGCTCCCCAGATCCGTTTGATCCAGAGTAACGATACCATTATGTCGGAGAAGATTCAGTCCACTCTGGTCAACACGATTCCTCTGTGGAAGAGCCAGATGGTAATCGCCATCGGTTTGGATCACTCTGCAGATGCGGCCAGGGCGCAGAGAGAAGTCAGCAACATGACCAATGAGCTGCTGAAAAAGAATGCGGATGCTTTGAAGCTCGCTACGGTGGAGACAGCTAAGGAGGCTGAGAGAGGCATCGTGGATATTGAGACCCTGACTGCCACCAACCAGACTCTGATCAGCACCTTAGATGAGGTGAAGAAGATCCAGGAGGAGGGCCGCATAAAGCGCCGGAACGCAGAAGCCGAGCTGGTAAGAATCGAGAACGAGATGCGCAGCAAGCTGCTGGAGATGAGCCGGAGAGAAGAGCAGCCCCAGGCATAAGATATAAATGACAATTTTAAGGAACCAAAGAATGCCTGCCAGCTATATGCTGCGCTGGGTGACGAGGAGGTATCCCTGGAGGATATCACTTATGTGACGCTGATCCTTTTACCAGCCCTACGGAAATGACCGCTGATCCGATGCAAACGGCAGCGTAGTGAATCAGGCTGTTCTCAATCAGCAGACCCTCCAGATGGATCACCTTTGCAAATCCCCGTACCAACACGATAACCAGTGGATGAAGAATATAGATTCCCGTGGAAACGGCCCGCAGCCGGCGGGAAGGCATTGCCGGAATCCGCAGAACCAGTGCGAATAAAAAGAACATACAGGGAAGCAGGAAAAGATACATACTGTCATGGCGCTGCAGACCGCAGGAATGCAGCAGCAATCCCTCCGTTATCATAACTATGGCGGACAGACAGAAAACCCGCAAAAGGACGGCCGTTTTAGCCTTTGGCGGGTTATGTGCCGCATATGCACCCATAGTAAGGAAGACCGGAACAAAGAAGATCCCGTTTCTGGTATACGTAAAAATCTGAAACAGCATATCATAGAATTCTCCGATCATCGGACAATCCGCAATCAGCCCATAATAACTGTCCCCGAATAATCCGACTCCGTACAGCAGCAGGGAAATCCCGGCAACAGCCGGAAAGGAAAGCCTGCGGCTTATCAGACAGAGCATCAGCATACCCAGCAGAGAAGCCGGCAGATACCACAGATGATAAAAGGTTCCGTCAAACACCAAGGCCCGGAATACATCGTATATCCCCATATGCTTCAGATGTCCTGCATAGAGATTTACGGGCAGATACAGGAAGCTGGCAGCGGAGTATAACAGCAGTCCCTTTTTCATAAACCGCATAACGGGACGATAATCTGCCGACCGGTCAAACAGGTATCCGGGTAAAACAAAGTAACCGCTTACCATCAGGAAAAAGGGGACAGCTATTCGGGCAACGATTCTGGTAAGCAGGAAATATTTATGAAATAGGTGTTTAAGGCGTGAGCACCCGTTCCAGCCGGGAGCCGAGGCAGCTCAGCAGTTCATTGGTAATGGTGGCGCAGGCGTCGGCCAGGTCTGCGGCGGAGATGGACCAAGGGCCGTCGCTGCCGATTAATGTAGCGATATCTCCGGGCTGCACCCTGGGAAGGGAAGTGACATCCGCTAAGAGCTGATCCATGCAGATCCGTCCGATGATGGGAACACTCTGCCCATGAAGAAGTACACGGCCCTTTCCGGCGGACAGGCTGCGGGGCAGGCCATCCGCATAGCCGATTGTAATTGCAGCTATGGTAGTGGGGCCCTCAGCAGTATAGGCCATGCCGTAGCCTGCGGATTCCCCGGGGGATAAGCGGTGTATGGAAGCCACCCGGGCCCGCAGAGAAAGTACCGGCTGCAGCCTGTCCTGATAGCGCTTTGTGTCAGCTCCGCTGCTTAGCAGCCCATACAGGGCAATACCGGGCCGGGCATAATCCACATCCTTCAGAGGGTAGTGCAGGATCCCGTAGCTGGCCTGCAGATGAAGCCGGGGACGGGGAATGCCGCAGGCCGCCAGCTCTGATGTCAGGCGGTAAAAGGCATCAATCTGGCGCCGGGTGAAAGCTTTGGAGGCTTCGTCCAGAGTGTCGGAGGCGGCCAGATGGGTATACATGCCTGTGACATGCAGGCCGGGTAAGGTAAACATTTCCCGTATCTGCTCTATATGATCCGCAGATTCTCCAAGGCGGCGCATGCCGGTATCCACTGCAATATGAACCGGAAGAGCAAAAGGCTTTCCCGGATCAGAGCAGGCATAGGCGCTTAACGCCTGGGCATAGGCATGATCCACCACGGTCTGTGTCAGGCCATACTCAGCCAGCAGAGGAAACTGGTCGGGATGGGTGTAGCCCAGCAACAGGATTTCTCCGGTGATTCCCTGCTGCCTCAGTTCCACCCCCTCACTGAGGCAGGCTACACAGTAAGAGCGGATTCCCAGGCTATGCAGTTCTTTGGCGATCAGCCCGCTGCCGTGTCCGTAGGCATTGGCTTTGACTACAGGCATCAGTGCGCAGCGTCCGGGCAGCAGGGACTGCAGATACTGAACATTATGTGCCAGGGCCTTTTTGCTGATTTCTGCCCAGGCTCTGCTTTTAGGTGATGAATAATCGTTATCGCTTATAAGATGATTCATGATCTATTTACTCCATTGTGTCAGAATAAAGCCGTTCACATTGTTGCCGGAGAGCATGTAGGGAGCGTTATCCGGAATCTCGATCCGGGTCAGCGGCTGGCTTACGGGAATATAGGATATATAGACCGCCCTTCCCGAAAGCCGGATACAGTAGGGGTGCAGAGGGCTGTCAAACTGCTGCAGCCAGGGGATATATTCCTCCAGAGTCATCCCGCTTACCTCCATGATCCTGGCATGGGGAATACCCACATACCGGAAATGCCATGGTTCGTGCCCGATACCGGTAATCTGCTCCTTTCCGGCGGGATAACGCAGGATAAAGCCGTAGTCTGCAGCCAGTTTGCGGAATTTCCCGCAGATGCCCGTATCCGGGAACTGGGGGCAGATAAAGTCAATATGGTCCTGGCGCAGCCCCAGGTCTATGGCCAGGCCAGTCTGATGCTCGCTGCAGCCGGGAGCCGCCACATAGGTCCGGGTGAATTCCAGCCCGCTTGCCCTCAGGGTGTCGTCCCAGATTTTCTGCTGCTCTGCCATGGTTCGAAAACCGCTGACAGGGACGATGGAGCTCCAGCCGCCGATCTCTTTCATCAGCTGCTCCAGCAGGGTGGCAGCCTGTCGTTCCAGCAGAATATTTTCTTCCACTGCCACCAGCTCGCCAGGAATCTCGTACATGATTTTGTGTTGCCGGTTGACCAGAATAAGGGGTCCTTTATGGATATCTGCTTCTTGCCGTGTGATGATTTTCATACGATTCTCTCCTCATTTTCTCTCATCAGAGTATCTGTTGTGGCGAAATTGCCTGATCCAGTATCCGGCTTAGTACTTCCCGGAAGGGGATCCCGGCTGCCTTCATCATACCGGGATAGCGGCTGTGTTCGGTAAAGCCGGGAATGGTATTCACTTCATTAAACACGATCTCTCCCTCCGGTGTCAGAAACAGATCTACCCGGGCAAATCCGCTGCAGTCCAGGGTCCGGTAGATCTTCTTGGCTGCCAGCTTGATTTCCTCCGCCTTGGAAGCAGGGATCCGGGCAGGCACATGGATGGAGGAGGTCTTCAGGGTATACTTCTCCGTATAGTCAAAAAAGCCCCCGGAAAGTTCAATCTCGTCCACCTCTCCGGTAATCAGCATTTTTGTACCCAATACCGCACAGCCCACCTCAAAGCCGGGAATATTCTCCTCTATTATCACACGGTTATCGTATTGAAAAGCCAGTTTCATGGCAGGCTCCAGCTGTTCGGGAGAATTAACCCTGGTTACTCCGTAGGAGGAACCGGCCCGAACCGGTTTTACATAGAGGGGAAAGCCGATCTGTCTGGCAAAGGTATGAGCCATTTCCGTTATAACGGAATTTTGGCCCGCAGCCGGGATCTCAGACTCCAGTACCAGGGATCTGGGGGAGCGGATTCCGGACAACGAAGCCAGCCGGTGTGCCCGATCCTTGTCCATACAGAGAGCAGAAGAAAGGGCGCCGCAGCCTGCCAGAGGGATTCCCGCCAGCTCGATCAGCCCCTGAATGGTGCCGTCCTCACCGAAACGGCCGTGCAGAATAGGCAGGGCGATATCCACAGGGATCCGGGTCAGAGAGTCCGTGCCAAATACCAGCAATTCGCGGGCACTGCGGTTAGGGGATAAAACGGCGGGAGAGCAGTGTGCCCTGTCGGTATGCCAGGTGTCAGTAGCGATCTGCTCCGTTTCCCCGGTGTAATAGTACCAATCCCCTTCCCGGGTAATGCCTACCGGTACAGGAGTATACTGTGCAGAGTCCAGATTGCGGAGCACGCTGGTGACAGACTCCAGAGAAACTTCATATTCGGAGGAACAGCCTCCGAAAAAAACGGCAATATTTTTCTTTATCATTCTTTTTCATCCTTTCTTGAAAAATCCGGTAATCTTCCCGGTGCTAGGTCTCGATGATTCTTGTGCCCTCAGGCAGCGTATAGCCAATACGACATCTGTTCCGGTAGAGGATGCGGGTTTCCTGAATATTTCCGCTCTTTTGGTCTGTCAGGGTCTGGATCACATCCACCTCTTCCCAGACGGTGTCCTGCCTGCGGTAATAGGTCACCGGTCCGTTGCTGACGGTATAGCACAGGGGATCCTCCCGGTCAGTATGGAGATATCCGTGGATCTGCTCATTGTCAAAGGTGATCCGGATCTGAAAGGTGCTGTCGGTGTCGTTGCGCACCTTTAGATCCTTCCAGCCCTCTGCCAGAGTAGCATCCACTCCGAAGAGAGCATCACTGGGAGGTTCAGGAAAATCCTTGCTGCCATGTCCATGGCGCTCCACAATGGTCAGGGGAGAATGCAGAAATACCCAGAACAGCAGATTGCTGAGCTGACACATGCCGCCGCCGCAGGCCGTTGTCAGCTTCCCGTTAATGACGGTCAGCCCTTCCCTGTAGGGCTCCCTGCGGTCTGCATGCCGGGTGGCAAGGCAAAAGGAAAAGGTTTCTCCCGGCCGGATTAGCATATGGTCAATGGCGGCAGCCGCCAGCTTTAGGTTGTGAACCTTATTTTCCTGATAGATCATATCAAAGCCCGTATCCTGATTATACAGGGGACAGCCGGAGGAAAATACCTCCACGGGAAGCAGCTCGGGGCAGCTTGCGGAGGTATAGCGGTTATGATCGAACTTCATTCCCAGGTAAAAAAATAACTTTCGCTGCCAGGTGCGCAGGGGAATCAGCCAGGGAAAAAGCTCCGTAATTCGTTTTCTGGTCATCAATATACTCCTCCTTCCAATAAAACAGCAGGATGCTTCTGCCAGGTCTCAGACAGCGCAATTCCGTTACAGACGGCAAAAAATCTCCCGCCCTGCTACAGGTATTGTAGCAAAGCGGGAGATCCGGTGTTTTCGTTATTTCTGCAGATAATCTGCAGGATTTGTGATGAAATTCTTACGATTTTCTGAATTCAGCTCTGGGGCAGCCACAGGATAAAGGTAATCTGCTCATTGCTGCTCTGGGCCTGTATCCTGCCGCCGTGCAGCTCTGTGATTTCTTTAGAGATGGCCAGTCCCAGTCCGGCGCCGCCGGTGGAGGAGCTGCGGGAGGAATCCAACCGGAAAAACTGTTCAAAGATCCGGTCAAGCTTTTCCGGAGGAATGGTTCTGCCATGATTGCTGATACACACCCTTACCCAAGTTGAAGCGGCAGAGACAGATCCCTTCCCGGCATCACCGGCTTCTGCTGCAAGAGCCGTTTTAGCGGCTTCAGCGGGCACTGGCTCCATGGTCAGGGAGACGACGGTATCAGGATAGCTGTAATTTACCGCATTGCGGATCAGGTTGTCGAAAACCCTCTGCAGCTTGTCCGGGTCACAGAGCAGCTGCACCTGAGGCCGGATATCCAGTTCCCAGGACAGGCCCTTTTCCGACAGCACCGGCAGGAATTCGTAGGTGATCTGCTCCAGCATACGGCTTAAGTTTATCTGCTCCGGTTCCAGCGTCAGGGTGGTCAGGTTAAAACGGGTGATATCGAAAAATTCGTTGATTAGCTCTTCCAGCCGCAGTGCTTTCTCCAGGGCAATGCCGGTGTACCTTGCCCGTAGCTGGGGGGAGATCTGGGGCTCGTCCTGCAGCAGGCTTAAGTATCCGATCACACTGGTCAGAGGGGTTTTCAGATCATGGGCCAGATAGACGATCAGGTCATTTTTGCGCTGCTCGGCTTCTTTTGCCAGGGCCTGAGCCTGAAGTCCCTGGAGCCGGAACTGGTTGAGCTGTCCCTCCACATCTGACAGCACCGGGGAAAGCTTCACCGATTCCTCACAGGAGGTAATCAATTGTCCGGAAGCGTTAATGACCTCATCCAGATAGCGCAGGGGGAGACTGATATAGTAGCGGGTGATCAGCGCCCAGCCCAGCAGGACAATGCAGCCGGCAAAAAAAAGCAGGTAATCCTTAATGAAAGATAATATTCTATATAGAGGGTCATCATAGTACCAGGTTCGTCTGCTGCAGAGAGACCAGCTTATGGCTATAAAAAAGAACAGACCGATAAAAAAGCCGATCAGGGACAGTACATAGCGCAGCATAATCTGACGGGAGAGCCGGCTTCTGTGTCGCTGTAAGATCTGCTTATTCAATGGTATATCCCACCCCCCACACTGTTTTGACATATTTGGGCCGTCTGGCCGGTTCTTTCAGTTTTTCCCGGATCCGGGCGATATGTGCCATGACGGTATTATTGTTGTCCAGATATTTCTCCCCCCATACCGCTTCAAATAGCTCCTCGGAGGATACCACACTGCCCTGGCGTTCACAGAGATACCAGAGGATATTGAATTCTATGGGGGTCAGTATAATGTCCTGCCCGTTTACACTGCAGTGATGCGCTTTTTTATCCATATGCAGTCCCCGGATATCCTTCTGTGTCAGCTCCTGCTGCTGACTAGCGGTATTATACCGGGTATACCGCCGCAGCTGGGTGCGCACCCGGGCGGTAAGCTCCAGAGGATTGAAAGCAAAAGTGATATAGTGGTAGGAGGGCAGTGTCAGGCCGGTGATC
>CALWLO010000124.1 GCA_944381545.1 uncultured Acetatifactor sp.
TTATAGATTTCCAACTTGAATGCTGTCATCTCATCAACTTCAGATACTTCTTGTGTTGCCGCCGCCTCATCTGTCTGACCTGTTGCCTGTGTAGCTGCATTTGTGTTTTGCACCATTTGTGTAAAATCTTGCTTTTTTACGGTGTTTGCTTTCTGTTGCATGCCGGAAAATTGCTGTGCCAACATAGAGGCACGGGAATATCCGTTGATCTGCATATCCATAATCCGTCCTCCCATCCGCCGAAAAAGATGTTCCTATTAAATGTTCCACATCCTGGTTTCTTGCATCCCCAACAGGTAATCTTGAGCATACTTTTGGTCAACAATCTTCTGTGCAAAAACCCTCTGATCAAGTTCCTGCTGCTGTACCTTTTGGTCAATGCTCTTTTCCAATATCATCTTCTGCATGAGTTCCCGCTTTAGACGTTCCTCTGCCACATATTCGTTGTTCCTCTTGCGCTGCTCAGCTCTGCGGTCTGCATAATAAAAGGCATCTTCTTTGTTCGTATCAAACAACTGTTTTGTTGCAGGGTCTTTGTTGTAAAGATCAACACTTGCACCATAAGATCTTCCTTCTACTCCTGTGATTGTTGTTGTTTGATGTATGCTATATGGCAGTCTATGAGAGGCTACAGCATCTGCCCGAAGCCAATCCATAATTTCCTTGCGGTACTCTGGATCGTCCTTCATTCTTTGGAATCCATCTTCTGTAATATGCACAGAATGGGAAAGGACAGCAGGAGAATACCTACCAAGGATTTCCTCAAGCTCATTATAAATTTCCTGCTTAAAAGCTGCCATCTCATCAACTTCAGATACTTCTTGTGTTGCCGCTGCCTCGTTTGTCTGACCTGCTGCCTGTGCAGCTGCATTTGTGTTCTGCATCATCTGCGCAAAATCCTGCTTTTTTACGCCGCCCGCTTTCTGCTGTATGCCGGAAAATTGCTGTGCCAACATAACAGCACTGGAATATCCGCTAACTTGCATAGCTATAGCCCATCCTTTCATCACCAAATTTCGGGAAATATTATGATTGCCAGCGTTTACATTCATTTCGCACTCTCTCAAGTATATTATCGTCATTTTTCGAGAAAAAGTAAGCATATAAAATGATTTCCTGTCTTTCTGCCTTTTTACATATCGCAGTATTGTGGAATCCCCATCCTTATCCCTTAACTTTTTGTGACACACGGTCGATAGATTAAATAGTGTAGTGCCTGTTCATCAAGACAATGAATAGACCGATTGCCACATAGTACATTTATATGTGAAAGGATGGGATGTTTTCATGGTTAGTGGAGTCCATTCGACATATGCCGGATATCCGACATCCGCCGGAAAGCCTGTTACCAATAATGCCAAAACGACAGAACAGGCACAATTGTATAGTGGCATTACCACCGTCAGTTGGGCAGATGTTATGGCCGGTACCGCCCCAAGTGGCAGTTTCGTGATATGCAAAACCCCGGAAGAAAGAACGGCGATGCGGGCGTGCCTTGCCAATGGTGCTTCGCGCAACTTTGGCCTTTCCAACCAGGAGGACTATAAGTCGGCGGCGGACCTCTCCACCGTATTGACTGATGAGGAATGGAAGAGTCTCAATCAGAAGTATGACCCGTCAAACATGACACAGCGAGAGTATAGTGCGCTTCTTACAGAATTGCACGACAAGGGATTGCTTAGTGACGGGGATCTGCATATGCTCTCTGTCTGTGAGGATGGCCATTCTTCCTGTATAAATGTAGGCGGCATCCATCTTTCGCCGGTATCCCCAGAGTTGATGGATGGTCATTGCATCACTTCGTTGACGAACAACAGCGCTTTTCCGAATGGTCAGCCTGTGGGCTTTTCCTCCGGTAATGCGCATTGCAATGTGTTTGACATGTCTGCATGGGAGAAAACATTCCAGTATTACGATCAGGATCGCTCGGAGTGGCTTCCAACCTGTAAGGCGCAGGCGTTCCAGTGGCTCGACACTATCCTGCAAGAAATGGTGTCACATAAATAAAATAGGCTGTGATACCGTCCGAATTTGATAAATTCAATTAAAATTTAGAGGGTAGCACCCCGGAAGTAGCGGTGAGATTGCGGCTGTAGTGGCCACTGTGGTAACCTTGGCGCTGCTCGTTGCGCCCATACCGGCTGCCTGGGTCAGTTTACGCCTCGGCCTCCAGCAGCTCGTCGAGGATTTCCTCTATGCTGCCTCGCACAAGTTCCTTGAGCTGCCCCTTGATAACTCCCACGTTTAGCTGTACGATCTTCACAGACATGGTTTGCTGTCTCCTTTCAGAATGGTGTGTCGCCACTTCATTCTACCAGAGATCTGCAAACCATGTCTCTTTTTATTTTTGCGACTTATTTTACCATGCTTCTAAAAACAACAGAAAAAGTGTGGATGTGTTTCTTACTTTTTAGATAAAATTACCGATATATAAATTGAGGAAATCTTTTAGAGAAGGTCACTCATATAAAGAAGTCCAAAAAAGTCGTTTCTATACTGTTGGCGCTCTCAATGGTTATGGCCTTGTCCATTCCTGCTTTTGTGGCAGAGCCAGTGGAGCAACAGCCAGAGGTGATGGCCTCCATCAATGGGGCCGGGGAGACAGTTTACATCCAGACTTTCAGTTTGGATGAGTTGATTAGACCTTGTGCAACTGACAGCTGTGAGACGGTGACAGCAAGGTTCCACTTTGGGGTTGGTGTTGAAGCCTGGAGAGAGTGGGAACAGTCCTCTCGCCGATTTCAGATTCACGACCCTTCCGGCGTAAGATTGCCCCTGGCCGTGGAGTCCTCAATGATAATAACAAAAATATGAAAGGGTTCGTTTTGCTTGCGCTGCTTACAGTTTAGAAGTCCCAGCCCAAATGACCGATAGAAGATGAGTGTCAGGCACAAGGTTGTAGCGTGACTGAGACAGATGTTACTTTTTGAAGTAAATATAATATGTTTAGCCGAAAGAGAGGATACCAAGTAATGGCTATGGTTAACGGCACTACATTTGGAATAAACCAAAGTTTATTTGTTTCAAAAAATACACATTATCAGACAAAAGAAATAACTCATTTCCCTTCAATTAGCAGAACAGATGTTTACGCCTCACAGCCAGATGATTCCAAGGGGTTAAATATAGAGAAGCTGCTAAAGCCAATGACAGCTGATACTGCACACAGTTTAGGAAGCAGGTACACTATTACAAATATGACACGCAACCAATACAGTAGTCTGTTACGTGAGTTGAGGGATATGGGCATTATTACGCCCCAGGACTTCAGTGTTGGATATGGAGGAATGATTCCATACACCGATACCAAAGGTAAAACAGCATATACGGAGGCAGATGGCTGGCCTCGGGGAAAAGAGCAGACGGACTTTGCAGAACTTCTGCAAAATTGTGCGAACACTTGCAGAAATTTTATGTCAAGCCAAGGCGAAGCAATCAACAGTACCCGCATGACGTCGGACTCTTATGACCGCCTTTCAAAAATTTTCAATCAAATTCAGGAGAATGTGCCGGAAAAGGGGGAGCCGACAATGGAGATTAATAGAATAGGGAATGGTCGGATTATAGGCCAGCAGTCGATTCGGAAGGACACGGCTATTACCCAGCCCAATCATACGTTTCAAGAACTGTTCCATGCACGTGCGGCAGAGGCGCCTGTAAAAATTGAATCCGCTGCTACCACTAATGCGATCCCAACGAATATAACCATATTGCCCGGCGACTCCGTAGAAGTAAAATTGGAAAAGCTAAAGCAGATTGCAAGCGTCTCCGACTATACGGGTATGTCTTACGAAGACATATACACCACAATATGGAACCGCTATAATGATGCCTTTGGCGGAAACTTACCGGCAATTATATGTCCTATGGGACCGTTAGCCAACGGTTGGGATGATATTTCCAATCAATTTTATGAGGAAACTGGAGAGGCTGTAATTCATCCGCTTTTTCAGGAGTTCTATGAGCAGGGCTTATTGGAAGAGGGAGAGTTTTACGATCGGGATGATACCTATATTATGCAGCGTATTTCAGACATCCAAAGTGCCCCACTGGGCTACAGCGGGATGAGCTTTGAAGAGAAGAAGCAGGCAATTTACAGCAAGTATCAAGGCAAGACCTCTTACATCGACTTTTTGAATATGCAGGGTGAGCTGCAGCATTCCTTAGTTTACATGAATGAATTAGGCCGGGAAGCTTCATCGGATTATCTGAGTTCAATGAATAGTCACATTACTTACGACTATGTGTACAAAAATCTGGGACTGCTGGACAAAATGAGCGCATCAAATCCCAATCCTCATAGCCAGCTGACAGAAGCGGAATGGGACGCAATTTACGCATGGCAATTCGATTCAGAAACACTGTTCCGCGACCTGAAAAGTTTCTTTTCCAGCGGCTTTTCTAATTCGCCTTCCCGCTTTGAAATTTTGGAGTTTTTAAATAATTATGAGAAGGAAGATAAAAGATAAAGGTAGTGTCAACAGCTCAAGAGTTTTGCGCAATCAGTTTACGCCTCGGCCTCCAGCAGTGCGTTGAGGGTTTCCTCTACGCTGCCTCGCACAAGTTCCTTGAGCTGCCCCTTGATAACTTCCTCGTTTAGCTGTACGATCTTCACAGACATGGTTTGCTATCTCCTTTCAGGATGGTGTGTCGCCACTTCATTCTACCAGAGATCTGCAAGCCATGTCTCTTTTCATTTTTGCGACTTATTCTACCTTATCGGTCAAGAGGTAAACAGATGCCCAATGTTGGTGATTGTTAAGTGGTCGCTGTCTTGGCCATGGGAGACTGAAACAGTATAAATTCGTATATTGTATTCGGCCCCCTCCTCTATAGGATGTACCTGAATCTCGTCCAAACGAAATAAGTCTAAGAGTACATAACCCTTAGTGGCAGTCCTTGCCAGGATTGCCCGGCAATTTCGGCAATAATGTGCGGGGTTCATCGGCTCCCCGTACTGTCCGGAAATGTAGGTAACACACCTTTGAATATCCTTCAGGCGGTCAATGAATAGTGGGTCTCCACTTTTCGTGAACATGATAACGCTGTGATTCAAACTCTGGTTTTCTGCCAATTCGCCGGGATAGATGCAGGATGGTTCATAGATCATCAACTCTGTCAGTTGACCTGTTGAAAGATCAAGCAGACATGGGGCATGAAATGTGGGACCACGGGAATTACTGCAAATGGCACAGGTTTCCGGCTCAGGGGTTGTGACAAGGCTTTTCCAAAAAGCCGCTTCTGTTTCGAGACACATTTCATTTCCTATATGCAGTCCGGCACAAAGCAGAAAAAGGCCACCTACATACAATATCACCAAATGATGTAGCCACTTCTTAGAAAGAAGATTTACCAACTTTTCCTGCAAGGTTTTCAACATGGATTTTCCCTTTCTTCTCCCTTGTCTGGGCATATTCTACCAGATCGCGCGCGTTGCTCGCCGGGTGCCATGCGTAGGCTATTAAATGGGAGCTGTGGTCTGCCATGTAATAGTTGGCTTTGATGATGGCGGCCCGTTTGGGTACAGTCTCCATACCCGGCGGATAAAAGGTTCCATCAAAGCCCACCGGCACAGGTATTGGACGATCAAAAGGATGATAAGGCAACAGCAGAGTCAGCGTCACCTCCGGGTGGCGCTTTTTTGCGTCTATGACAACTCTGGCCGCCAGCTTATCAAAATTGCCATAGCGGCCCACCATAAAACTGGTGACACTGTATTCGGTGATATGGCGTTCCACTGCCGCTGTCAAAGCAGGGAGCAGCTCATCGTCTGCCTCCCTGTGACCAATAAAAAAGCAGATGCCCAACCATTTTCCTCCCTTCGCCTTTATTCCCCCTATATAAGGTTATCCTTTAATAGGGGAAATGTCAATCAGGATAACCGTTGCTAAAATAAACGGAGAAATGGGGGGATTGCGATGGACGGCTTGAAAAGCATAATCCAATACCAGACGCAGGAATATGGCCACATTAGAGTGAAATTAGCGGAAGTGCTGGACAGCCGCGGCATTACCCGCAACAAGTTACGAACTCTTACAGGGACGAAATATGAGGTCATTGACCGATATTATAAAGGTGTCAGCATAGAAATGGCGGATTTGGATTTCCTGGCAAAAGTCTGTTTTGTGCTTGATTGCGAGGTGTCCGATCTCCTGGAATATCAGCGCCCAAAGATGTCCTGATCTCTCATGTGCAATTTTGTTTGGTATGGAATGTGCCATTTTGAGGCGGTAATCCATGAATGGATTGCCGCTTTTTCTATCTTTATATTGCTTAATTATATCATTGTATTGCTATAAATAGCAATTATCCTCCATAAATATTTTCCCGTTTTGATGATACACTTTTAATAAAAAGGGGTGCGCTATGGAAACAGCATATCGGGAACAGTTCATAAAGTTCGGCTTGAAAGTGCAATACTACCGAAAGTTGCATGGCTTGACGCAGGAAGCCTTTGCTGATGCCATCGGCAAATCATGGTCATTTGTTGCAAAGATAGAAAGCCCCACACGACCTTTTGGCGTATCGATGGAAACGCTGTTTCGGATCTCAGAGGTGCTGGAGGTTCCGGTATCGAAATTATTTGAAGAGTGAAAAACTCACGGTGAGAGCCAATCCTAACAGGAATTGTGTCTCACCGCGGAGCTGTTGACAAAGTGGCCTCTGAAAATCAGCAATGGGAATTTGAGCAGAAAAAAAGACGCTCACTGGCGTCATTTCGTGTTCCATATCAACCGCTTCAGGTTCAAAGCGGTCGCTGAAAGGAGACAGTGATCCTCCGCTGCCTCTAAACCTCGTCGTAAGACGCGTGTTAAATTGTGTTCTCTCTTTTGCGCGGCAAAGGTGCCTTCACACCAGATCTGCCGCTTCTTGAGGGCTTCCCGGTAGACTGGATCGCTCAGGCGCGATAAATTCTGTTTCCGCTGTGCCGTAAAATAGCTGTGTTCCAGCTTCCGTGCGCCACGCTTGTCCTGCTGGCTCAGGCATTTTTTACGCAGAGGACAGCACTGACAGTCCTGTTTATCCGCCAGATACAGCCAGTACAACCCGCTGGCACTGCGGTGGAGCGTATTCAGGTTCAGCAGCTTGCCGTTGGGACAGACATAGGCGTCCAGGCTTTCATCATATTGAAATGCCTCCCGTTTCAGTTCCACATTGGTGCGGTCGTGAAATGCCTGGGGGCGGACGAAGAATTGGATTTCCAGCTCTTTCAGCGCCTGATGGGCCAAAGGAAAGTCATAGGCGGCATCCGCCGCCGCGGCTTGAATGGGCAGGATATTCCTGTGAACCCGCTCAATTTGATCCAGGTACGGCACGGAGTCATAGACATCTCCGGGCGTTACCGTCACATCCAAAATCACGCCGCAGTCCGTATCTACCGTCTGGTGAGAGAGGTAATGCTGCCCGCGTGGCTTCCCCGGACGCTTCATATGTCCGGCTTCCGGGTCAGTCCGACTTACCCGCTTCTTGGTCTGACGCCGATCCTTTTTGATCTGTTTGACCCGCTTCTTCCGCCGTTTTCCCGTTCGGCGTTCCAATTCCTCCAGCCCTTCTTCCTCATAGGCGTCCAGCCGTTCCCAGTATGCTCCCGGACTCTCCGGCAGCGCCACCAGCTCCTCCGAGGCCCGGGATGCGTTGGCCTTCACATGGGTGGAATCCGTTCCAACCAGTCGTCCACTGGCCAGCCCCTTGGCGACGCACTGCCGCACCACCTCCTCAAACAGACGCCGGAAGATCTTACGAAAGTTTGGTTTCCGCCGCCGAAGCTGGGAGATCGTACTGTGATCCGGCACCCGGTCAAACAGATCCAGTCCCAGATACCACCGCAGGGCCACATCCGTCTGGATTCGCTGCTCGATCTGACGCTCGGAGGGTATTCCGTACAGAAAGCCCACCAGCAGATATTTCACCAGCACCACCGGGTCGATGGGCGGCCGCCCATACCGCCGGCTATATAGGTGAGCCATTTCCTCATATACAAATCCAAGATCCAATACCGTATCCAATTTCCTCAAAAAATGGCCCTCCGGTACCAGATCTTCTATCGTCACCATGTGAAACTTCAGCTGCATCTTCCCACCCCCGTATGCACTTATTTTACCATGGTTTTCTCCTCGGGTGAATCTTTTGTCAACAGCTCC
>CALWLO010000125.1 GCA_944381545.1 uncultured Acetatifactor sp.
CATGCATCCGTGGAAAAGGATAATATCTTTGCATGCCAGTTTCACCCGGAGAAAAGCTCCGGGGTGGGCATGAAGATTCTGCAGAATTTTGTGGATGTGGTAAATGGAGTTTCATAACAGGCCGGCCTGCGAAACTGCAGGGATCAGGGCTGAAAAGTGTGCCTGCCTCAAGCAGGTGGATGGGAGGTTAGTATGCATACCAAAAGAATCATTCCCTGCCTGGACGTAAAGGACGGCAGAGTAGTAAAATGTGTGAATTTTCTGAATCCACGGGATGCGGGAGATCCGGCAGAGACAGCGGCAGCCTATGATAGAGAGGGCGCAGATGAGTTGGTATTTCTGGATATCAACGCATCGGCGGACAGCCGGGCTACCCAGCTGGAGTGGGTGAGACAGGTGGCCAGTAAGGTATTTATCCCTTTTACGGTAGGCGGCGGGATTCGAACCGTGGAGGATTTCCGCGCCATCCTGCGGGAGGGGGCGGATAAGATTGGGGTAAACTCGGCTGCAATCATGAATCCGCAGCTGATCAGTGATGCGGCGGACAAATTCGGCAGCCAATGTGTCGTAGTGGCGATTGACGCCAAGCGCCGGGCGGATGGCTCCGGCTGGAATATTTATAAAAACGGCGGCCGTGTGGATATGGGAATGGATGCCTTGGAATGGGCGGTAAAGGCGGAGCGGTTGGGAGCAGGAGAGATCCTGTTGACCAGCATGGACGGCGATGGAACAAAGGCCGGTTATGATCTGGAGCTGACCAAGGCCGTGGCAGAGGCAGTAAAGATTCCCGTTATTGCTTCCGGCGGCGCCGGTAAGCTGGAGCATTTTTATGATGCATTGGTGGATGCAAAAGCGGAAGCAGTGCTGGCAGCTTCTCTGTTCCATTATAAGGAATTGGAGATCCGGGAAGTAAAGGAATATCTTCGTTCCCGGGGTGTTTCTGTCAGACTTTAGAGAATACGAGGTATATACCATGGCAATGATAAGCAATGACTGGCTGACAGAGCTGTCCCCGGAGTTTCACAAGCCATATTATGCAAAGCTGTTTCAGTTTGTAAAAGAGGAGTATAACAGTGCCCAGATATTTCCGCCGGCAGACGATATTTTTAATGCGTTTCACCTGACTCCTTTAAGTCAGGTGAAGGTGGTGATTCTGGGACAGGATCCCTATCATAATGTGGGACAGGCTCATGGATTGTGCTTTTCGGTAAGGCCGGGGGTGGATATACCGCCCTCGCTGGTCAATATCTATAAGGAGCTACACGATGATCTGGGATGTAAGATCCCCAATAACGGCTGTTTGGTAAAATGGGCCAAGCAGGGAGTTCTGATGCTGAACACGGTGCTGACGGTTCGGGCGCATATGGCAAATTCGCATCGGGGAAAGGGCTGGGAGGAATTCACGGATGCGGCGATCGCCGCCTTAAATAAGCAGGAGAGACCCATTGTATTTATCCTGTGGGGAAGACCTGCCCAGACCAAGGAACGGATGCTGAATAACCCCAGGCATTTCATATTGAAGGCGGCGCATCCCAGTCCGCTTTCAGCGTATAACGGCTTCTTTGGCAGCAGACCTTTCAGTCAGACCAACCGTTTCCTGGAGGAGCATGGCGTGGAGCCCATTGACTGGCAGATTGAAGATGTATAAGAAAGTGAGGAATAGATGATGAAGATCAGAATTGCAATTCTGGGTTATGGCAACCTGGGTAGGGGGATTGAGTGTGCCATCCGTCAAAACGATGACATGGAGCTGGCGGCAGTGTTTACCCGCCGGGATCCCGCCGCTGTGAAGGTGGTCAGCGGAGCGCCGGTATATTCTGCAGACCAGCTGCTTCAGAAAAAGGAAGAGATTGATGTGCTGATGCTCTGCGGCGGTTCTGCCACGGATTTGCCGAAGCAGACTCCCGAGTATGCCAGATATTTTAATGTCATTGACAGCTTTGATACCCATGCGAATATCCCTCAGCATTTTGCCGCAGTGGATCAGGCAGCCAGGGAGGGCGGCAAGGTAGCCATGATCTCTGTGGGCTGGGATCCGGGTATGTTCTCCTTAAACCGCTTGTATGCCAATGCGATCCTGCGGGATGGCAGTGACTATACCTTCTGGGGAAGAGGCGTCAGCCAGGGGCATTCTGATGCGATCCGCCGCATTCCCGGCGTTAAGGATGCCAGGCAGTATACGATTCCTGTGGAGGCTGCCTTAGCGTCAGTGAGAGCCTGTGAAAATCCGGGGCTGACCACTCGCCAGAAGCATACAAGAGAATGTTTTGTGGTGGCGGAGGAAGGGGCTGATAAGGCCCGGATTGAAAAGGAAATCAAGACCATGCCCAATTATTTTGCAGATTATGATACCACCGTACATTTCATTACCCAGGAGGAGCTGCAGAGGGATCACGCAGGGATTCCCCACGGGGGATTTGTGTTGCGCACCGGAAAAACGGGTGTACATGGCGAACATAATCATGTGATTGAATACAGTCTGAAGCTGGATTCCAATCCGGAGTTTACCGCCTGTGTACTGACTGCTTATGCCAGGGCAGCATACCGCATGAATCAGGAGGGCATGAAGGGCTGTAAAACGGTATTTGATGTGGCACCGGCATATCTTAGCGCCATGAGTCCTGAGGAGATGAGAGCACATTTGCTGTAATACAGAGATTTTCAATTACGGATTAGTGCAATCGCATGAGCAAGGTCTGTGCGTTGCATGAGGAGGAAAGTATGAATAAAGAAGCATTTGTAACGAAAGCACAGATTGAGGAAATCGCAAAGACATACCCCACCCCTTTTCATATTTATGATGAGCAGGGCATCCGGGCCAATGCCAAAGCGCTGAAGGAGGCTTTTGCATGGAATCCGGGCTATAAGGAGTTTTTTGCGGTAAAGGCTACGCCAAACCCCTTTTTAATCGATATTTTAAGAGAGTATGGCTGCGGTACGGACTGCTCCTCCATGACGGAGCTGATGCTGAGTCATGCCATGGGAATCAAAGGAGAGGATATCATGTTTTCCTCTAATGATACCCCTGCGGAAGAATTTGCTTATGCAGCGAAGATCGGCGCCACCATCAACTTGGATGATATTACCCATATTGCGTTCTTGGAGAAGACGCTGGGCTATCTGCCGAAAACCATAAGCTGCCGCTTTAATCCCGGAGGATATTTCTCCCTGGGGACGGATATTATGGATAATCCCGGTGATGCCAAGTACGGTTTTACTACGGAGCAGATGTTTGAGGGCTATAGGATTCTCATGGCTAAGGGCGTGGAGCATTTCGGCATTCATGCATTCCTGGCCAGCAATACTGTGACGAACGAATATTATCCCACTCTGGCAAAGCAGCTGTTTGAACTGGCTGTGAAGCTGAAGGAGGAAACCGGCGCTCATATTCAGTTCATCAATCTCTCCGGCGGCATCGGTATTCCCTATCGCCCGGAGCAGACGCCTAATGACATACGGGTGATCGGGGAGAGCGTGCGTCAGGTGTATGAGGAGATCCTGGTTCCGGCGGGCATGGGCGATGTGGCGATCTATACGGAGCTTGGCCGCTTTATGATGGCGCCATACGGTCATCTGATAACGAAGGTGATTCACGAGAAGCATACGCACAAGGAGTATCTGGGGGTGGATGCCTGCGCAGTGAATTTGATGCGTCCGGCTATGTATGGTGCGTACCATCATATTACTGTATTGGGAAAAGAGAACCAACCCTGTGATCATATGTATGATGTAACAGGTTCTTTGTGTGAAAACAACGATAAATTTGCGATTGACCGGATGCTGCCCCAGGTGGAGATCGGGGATTATCTGGCGATCCATGATACCGGCGCACATGGTTTCGCCATGGGCTATAATTACAATGGCAAGCTGAAGTCAGCGGAGCTTTTGTTAAAGGAGGACGGCAGTGTACAGCTGATCCGCCGTGCTGAGACCCCCAAGGATTATTTTGCCACCTTTGATTGTTTTGAAATATATCATAAGATGTTTCCTGAAGAGTAGATGGAAAAGAGGTATGAGGATGAGATATCCCAAGGATCTGGAAAAGGGCGGAACCATCGGTTTTCTGGCTCCGTCATTTGGCTGTAATATAGAGCCATACAGAAGTGCATTTGATCATGCACTGGAAAAATGGCAGAAGATGGGTTACCGGACGCTGCTGGGACCTAATTGCTATGTGGGAGAGGGGATCGGTATCAGCAACACGCCGGAAAAATGCGGCGCAGAGGTCATGGAGATGTTCGGAAACCAGGATGCGGATGTACTGATTTCCTGCGGCGGCGGAGAGCTTATGTGCGAGATCCTGGAATATGTGGATTTTCAGCGGCTGGCAGGAGCGGAGCCTAAGTGGTTTATGGGATATTCGGACAATACAAATCTGATCTATCCCCTGGTAACGCTGTGCGATACGGCGGCGATCTACGCTCCTTGTGCAGCTGCTTTCGGAATGGAACCCTGGCATCCTTCCATTCAGGATGCCTATGAATTGCTGACCGGACAAAAGCGGGAGGTGGAAAGCTATCCTTTATGGGAGAAAGAGTCTTTGAAGGATGAAGCCAATCCGCTGCAGCCCTATCATGTAACGGAGCCCCTGGCCCTGAAGGTCTATGAAAAGGGGCAGCTGGTTCTGGATCCTGAGGCGGCGGGAACGGCGCTGACTGTCTCCGGGCGGCTGCTGGGAGGCTGTATGGATTGTCTGGTGAATCTGCTGGGGACAAAGTATGACGGGACAGTGGATTTTTGTGAGAGATATCGGGAGGATGGGATTCTGTGGTTTCTGGAGGCCTGTGACCTGAATGTGATGTCCATCCGCCGGGCCATGTGGCAGATGGAGCAGGCAGGATGGTTTCGGTATGTAAAGGGATTCCTTTTTGGCAGACCCTTAAACGGCGAACCGATGATGGGGCTGGATGCCTATCAGGCAGTGCTGGCTGTGGCGGCAAAGTATCAGGTTCCTGTGATCATGGATCTGGATATCGGACATTTGGCGCCTGCAATGCCTTTGGTGGCAGGTAGTATGGCTACTGTGACCTTGCAGGGCAATCATGTTAAGGTAGCGATGGAGAGGGCATAGAGGAAATGAGCTAAGCCCTCGATCATTAAAAATTTTACTTGTCAAATGATATTTTCTATGATAAAATCTATTTGTTGTGGAAAGCTTCACAGTATGCTGGTGTGGCGGAATGGCAGACGCATCAGACTCAAAATCTGACGAGGGCGACCTCGTGCGGGTTCAAGTCCCGCCACCAGCAGGATACAAAAATCGCTGAAAACCAGTAAAATCAAGGGGTTTGGCGATTTTTTATTTTAAACGGTTTAAAGATTTATTGGAGGTTAATATGGCTCTGGAGAATAAACGTGAAATATATGATTTTGCCGGGAAGGTAAGGACGGTAAATATTGCAAAGGGTAATTTTAGGTTTGCGCCTGTAATGTACCTGGAAACTGCGTTACAGCATATAGATGGTATGCCTCAATCAACATATGATGAAATTATTGAAAAATATGTGGAAATGAATGCGGCACATCCATTTAGAGAAGGAAACGGAAGAAGCACGCGTATATGGCTCGATTTGATTTTAAAAAAAGAATTGAAGTTAGTAGTAGATTGGAATAGGGTTGACAAAGCAGATTACTTACTTGCTATGGAGAGAAGTCCTGTTAAAGATGTGGAAATTAAGGTATTGCTCAAGAATGCACTGACGGATCAAATATACGATAGAGAAGTATATATGAAGGGCATTGACGCAAGTTATTACTATGAGGGATATAATACCTTTAAATCGGAAGATTTGTAGATCATTATTTAGTCCGGGCAACAGTGATGGGGGTTCCTATCCGTGAGGTAACTGTATGGAGTGTATTGAATGGGAAAGAAAATAGGCGTTTTGGATACCCGGAAACAGTGAAAGGTTACGAAGATGAGATATCAGATCAGACATGCCCTGGTACAGTACGGGGCAGATACCATATTGGAGGATGTAAATTTTGAGGTACATGATTAGGAAAAAATTGCTATTGTGGGCCGCAGAGGCTGCGGCAAGACCACTCTGCTGAAGCTGATTGCCGGAGATATCCAGATGAATAATCCGGACAGTGATGAGGAATGCGGTATTACCATGGCGGGAAAGCAGGAGATCGGTTTTCTCCGGCAGGTGAATTTTGAGGACAAAGAGATCTCGGTGGAAGAGGAGATCAAGAAGGTCTTTACCCCGGTTTTTACCTGTGAAAAGCGGATGAACGAGCTGGAGGAGCAGATGAAGGCGTCGGACGATAAGCGGCTGCTGGGAGAGTATGACAGGCTCCAGCGGAAGATGGAGGCCATGCAGGGGTACTCCTGGCGGCAGGACATGGAGATCCTGTTCCAGCGCTTTGGTTTCGCCCTGGAGGATTTGAAACGGCCCATCGGCAGCTTTTCCGGAGGACAGCAGACCAAGGTGGCTTTTATCAAGCTGCTGCTGGGCAGGCCGGATATCATGCTGCTGGACGAGCCCACCAACCATCTGGATCTCCCCACGATTGAATGGCTGGAGGGATATCTGAAAAATTATGACAGGGCGGTGATCATTGTCTCCCATGACCGGATGTTCCTGGATAAGGTCATTGATGTGACCTACGAGATCGAATACCACCGGATGAAGCGTTATCTGGGGAATTATACTGCTTTTATGAAGAAGAAGGAAGAGGATCTGCTCAAGCAGGAGAAGGACTATGAGGAGCAGCAGAAGGAGATCCAGAGACTGACGGAGTGGATTGAGAAATGGAAAAACACACCCTCCAAGGTATCTGCCACCCATTCCAAACGTATGGCCATCGAGCATATGGTGAAGATTGAGAAGCCCAGGCATTTTGATACCAAGGCCTTTCATGCCCGGTATGTTCCCAGGATCGAGAGCTATACCAATGTGGTGCAGGCCAAGGAGCTGTCCATCGGTTACGACCATGAGCTGAGCAAGGTATCCTTTCTATTGCAGAAAAAGGAGCGGCTGGCGATCATTGGAGAAAACGGAAAAGGAAAATCTACGCTTCTGAAAACGCTGATTGGGGAAATTCCAGCCCTGGGCGGCGAGTTCAAATTCGGTCAGAATGTGGAGTGGGGCTATTTCGACCAGCAGAAGGCGGTGCTGGATGATGCGGATCCCCAGCAGACGGTGCTGGACAATTTCTGGGAAGCCTATCCGGGGTATCTGCGGGAAGAGGTGCGCAGCGCATTAGGAGGCTTTCTTTTTTCCGGGGAGGATGTGATGAAGCTGATGGGGCAGCTCTCCGGCGGAGAGAAGGTGCGTCTGTCATTGTGTAAAATGCTGCAGACCAGACCCAATCTGCTGATTTTGGACGAGCCTACCAACCATATGGATATCATCGGCAAAGAAGCCCTGGAACAGATGCTGCGGGAGTATGAGGGAACGGTGCTGTTTGTCTCCCACGACCGGTATTTCATCAGCCGGATTGCTACCGGAATATTGGAATTTTCCCAGACGGCGGTGAAGCAGTACCGGATGGGATATGAGGAGTATCTGGCAGAAAAGCAGAAGGAAGCGGATGGATTGGTGGGCAGCAAGGTTATGGGCACGATGAAGACGAGTCCTGATGCAAAGGACAGCCAAAAGTTGGCTGACGGGCAGTTTGGACGGGCAGCAGGAGGCGGCGGTAAGGCTTCTCCTACCTTGGCGGATGTCTTTGATAAGAAGAGCTATTATAATCCCGGCAAGATCCGCTCCCGGCTTCAGAACCAGCTGGAAAAATATGAACGTCAGTTATCCGAAAGCGAGAACCGGCTGGCAGAGCTTCAGCTCCAGCTGATGGATCCGGCGCTGGCCAGCGATTATTCCAAGCTGATGGAGCTGCAAAATGCCATTGATGCAGAGGAGAAAAATCAGGAGAGTTTGCTGGAGCGGATGGTGGAGACCGAGACGGAACTTCAGGAAATGCCGGAATAAACACAGAGGCAGAAGCTGCCGGAAAAATACCGGAAGCATCTATGAGATTGGAAAGAGAGGGCATAAATAGTGGTAAAGCATGTAATTTTGTGGACACTAA
>CALWLO010000126.1 GCA_944381545.1 uncultured Acetatifactor sp.
TTAAAAGTACCTGTATTCTGGGAGCAGCTTACAAGAATCCCAAAGATTTCGGACAGAGCTATCAGGAGGCCAAGAGTCTGATTCCCAAGAAAGAAATGCTGCCCAATCCCAAGAATAAAAAGGTTCTGAGCGCCAGCTCCATGGGAATCTATAAATACATGTTTAACAGCGGAAACCAGACGGAAATTCTGAATTACTGCAATGATAAGCTGAGTAAGCTTGAGGAATATGATCATGCTAACGGGACTTTTTTGCAGGAAACACTGCTCGCCTATTATATGAATGGATTCAGTGTGAGTAAGACGGCGGAGTCCTTATTTATCCATCGCAATACGCTGCAGTATCGTATCAATAAGATTCAGGAGCTGTTAGAGGTGGAGCTGGATGATTATATGGAATACCTGAATTTGATCAACTGTATTTTAGTGAAACGTCTGATGTTTCTATGACGATTGTGCAAAATGACTGTTATGACTGTGCATGTTAAACGTTGAAAAAGATCTTTGATTTGAATAGAATACACATAACAGCAAAGGCGCTAGGGAAATAAATTTCCACTGGCGCCTTTTTTGTGAAGCTTTTATAAGGCCATATCACTATGGCAAAAGGAGGAGACTATGAAAAAGAGAAGATTACTGGCAATGGCAATGACAGGGATTTTGACCATGGCAATGTTAGGGGGGTGCGGTTCTGCTTCAACCGGCGCAGCAGCTTCAGGCGCAGGCAGTTCAGCGGCTGAACCGGATGGAAAGGAAGTTTTAAGAGTGGGTATGGAATGTGCATATGCGCCTTTCAACTGGACGCAGGACTCCCCTACCACCCCCGACGGCAGTACTGCAGTTCCCATTTATGGTTCTGATTATTATGCATACGGCTATGATGTAGCGGTTGCGCAGATGCTGGCAGAAGAGATGGGAATGGAGCTGGAGATCCATAAGGTAGAATGGTCTTCCATCGGTATTTCCATGGATGCCGGTGATTATGATTGTATTATTGCCGGAATGGGACGCACCGCAGAAAGAGAGATGTCATATTCCTTCACTGAGCCTTACTATTACAGAGATAACTGCATTGTGGTAAAGAAGGGAGGAGCTTATGAAGGCGTTACCACATTGTCAGATCTGGCAGGAACCGGATGTAAGGTGACGACACAGCTGGGTACGGGCTGGGTGCCTCTGGTAGACCAGATTGAGGGCGCTGAGACCGGCGCCAATTATGAGACGACCTCCGAGTGTTTTATGGCAATTTCCAATGGCACTGCCGATGTCTGCATTGTGGATCTGCCCACTGCCCAGTCCGCACTGCTGACCAATGATGATTTAGTAATTATTACCCTGGATGAGAGCGATACCTTCACCGGTGATGACGACATGGTAAATGTTTGTATTGCAACCAGAAAAGATGACACCCAGCTGCGGGATGAGCTTCAGGCGGCTATGGATTCCATCGGCTGGAATGATAAGGCCAAGATGGATGAACTGATGAGTAAAGTGATCGATCAGCAGCCAGCAGCTAACTGATCCTGGTGATTGACAATATGAGCCGGCAAAAAAGATAAAGAGAGGTAGAAATATGGTTAATTTATTTTCGATTGATAATCCGGAGAATTCCCTGGAATGGATGATTTTTCTTGCAGACAAATACGCAAGTATGTTCTTGGAGGGAACCCGGCTCACATTGTTAATTGCAATATTGGGTACTTTGCTGGGGTTTGTGCTGGGCTATGTGATCGGGCTTATCCAGGACGCTAAGATAAATCAGGGCGACAATATCGTCAAAAAGGTCTTGTATAAATGCATTAAAATCATCGCAGCGGTCTATGTGGAAATATTTCGAGACACGCCCATGATTGTCCAGGCAATGATCATTTATTTTGGCATAAGGGAGGCCAATATCAATATTACTCCTATAGCTGCAGGTATTTTAGTTACCGTGTTAAACACGGGAGCTTATATGGCGGAAACCGTCAGAGGCGGCATCGGCTCCATTGATTTGGGACAGAGGGAGGGCGCCTGGGCAATGGGAATGTCTCCCATGAAGACCATGCTGTACATAGTACTGCCTCAGGCATTTAAAAATATTATCCCCGAGATGGCCAATACCTTTTTAACCAATTTGAAGATGACCTCCGTTTTAAATGTGATTGCCGTACAGGAGCTTTTCATGGCAGCGAAAACGGTGGGCGGCAACTATTATAAATACTTTGAGTCCTATCTGGTAATTGCGGTAATTTATTTTGTGCTGTGCTTCGTATTCAACAAAATTTTTATCTTTATGGAAAAGAAGCTGCAGGGGAAAAATGATTACGCTTTGGCTGTGGAATATATGGATAATCAGTAAGGAGATGCGTTATGAGTGAAGCGATTATTTCAATCCAGGAACTGAGTAAGTCCTTTGGAGACCATGAAGTGCTTAGAAAAATTGATATTGATGTTCATGCAGGGGAAATTATCTGTATTGTCGGCTCCTCAGGCTCCGGTAAATCCACACTCCTGCGCTGTATTAACAAGCTGGAGCGTCAAAGCTCAGGGAAGATCATGTTCTGCGGCAAGGAGGTACGGGACGTTCAGCGGGAAATCAATGAGTACAGATCCAAGGTGGGAATGGTTTTTCAGTCCTTTAATTTGTTCAATAATATGACAGTTCTGCAAAACTGTATGCTCTGTACCAGAAAGGTACTTCATCTGTCAAAGGCGGAAGCCTTTGACAGAGCGATTACCCATTTAAAAGAGGTGGATATGGCCCCCTATATTCATGCAAAGCCCTCCCAATTATCCGGCGGGCAGAAGCAGCGGGTCGCTATTGCCAGATCCCTTTGTATGAATCCACAGGTTCTTTTATTTGATGAACCGACTTCCGCACTGGATCCGGAGATGGTGGGGGAGGTTCTGAATGTCATGAAGGAACTGGCAACTACCGGGCTGACGATGATTATTGTGACTCATGAGATGGCTTTTGCCAGAGATGTGTCTACCAGAACCATTTTTATGGATAGGGGGTATGTAGCGGAGGATGCGCCTCCCTCAGAATTATTTACCAATCCCAAGAACCCGAGAACCAGAGAGTTTCTTAGCAGATATTTGGCCGGATAGACGAAGGAGGCATTATTTATGGATAATTTTGTTGTGACATTTGCAAGGGGCTTTGGCAGCGGCGGAAAGGAGATTGCATCCAGCCTGGCAAAGGAGCTGGGTATCCATTGCTATGAAAACCGTATTCTTACTCTTGCCAGCCAGATGAGCGGACTGGATGAAAAGCTGTTTCAGGAGGTAAATGAGAAGATCCGGAATAACGGCGGATTCACAAGCTTCTTAAGGGGGCTTCCCAGGTCGCGAAGCTATATTGCAAGAAATGAACAATTTGTCTCGGATGATAAATTATTTGAATACCAAAGCCAGATCATAAAGAGTCTGGCGGATCAGGAATCCTGCGTCATTGTGGGTAAATGTGCCGACTATGTGCTCAGGGACCGTCAGAATGTGGTCAGTGTCTATATAGAGGCCCCGAGAGCGTTTTGTGTGCGCCGAACCATGGAACATATGGGGGTAACAGAAGAAGTTGCCCATGCCACGATTACGCAGACGGATAAATTCAGAGCCAATTATTATCAGTATTATACCCATGGAAATTACTGGACTAACCCGGTAAACTATGATATCACGTTAAACAGCGAGAAGGTAGGAGTGAAAAATTGTGTGAAGCTGATCGAGCAGTATTTACTGATCAAAGGATTTATCACACCGGATATGATTCAGACAGAGGAAACAGAAAAGCCGGATCAAAGCGGATAAACAAAGAATGAGACAGCGGGAGGATCAAGATGAAATTAGCAGAAACAGGCTTAACAGCCCAGGAGATAAAGGATAAAGTAAATAAATACATGATAGAGACCTATGAAAGATTTGATTTTCTGGCGGAGAGAGCCAAGGATCAGTATATCTATGATGAAAAGGGTGAAAGATATCTGGATTTTTATGCAGGCATCGCTGTAAACTCAGCAGGCAACTGTAATGAGAAGGTAGTGGAAGCAGTGGTAGAGCAGGCAAAGACCCTGATGCACACCTTCAACTATCCTTATACGATTCCCCAGGCGCTTTTAGCGGAAAAGATCTGTACCACGATCGGAATGGATAAGATTTTCTTCCAGAACTCCGGTACTGAGGCGAACGAGGCCATGATTAAGATGGCCAGGAAATATGGAATTGAAACATACGGCCCAAACCGTTATCATATTGTAACGGCAAAGATGGGCTTTCATGGAAGAACCTTTGGATCCATGTCGGCAACGGGACAGCCCGGAAACGGATGTCAGGTAGGGTTTGGCCCTATGACCTATGGCTTCTCCTATGCGCCCTACAATGATCTGCAGGCCTTTAAAGATGCCTGTACGGAGAACACCATTGCCATCATGGTGGAGCCTGTGCAGGGCGAGGGAGGTGTACATCCGGCAACCCAGGAATTCATGAAAGGTCTCCGGGAGTTTTGTGATGAGCAGGGAATGCTGCTTTTGCTGGATGAGGTGCAGACCGGATGGTGCAGAACCGGAAAGGTCATGAGCTATATGAATTATGGCATTAAGCCGGATATTGTATCTATGGCAAAGGCGCTGGGTGGCGGTATGCCCATTGGCGCTATCTGCGCTACGGCAGAGGTTGCCAAGGCATTCTCAGCAGGCTCGCATGGAACTACCTTTGGGGGGCATCCTGTCAGCTGTGCGGCTGCTTTGGCTGAAATTGATGAGCTGCTGGACAATAAGCTGGCGGAGAATGCAGCGAAAATGGGGGCTTATTTTATGGATAAATTGAAAACCCTCCCCCATGTGAAAGAGGTCAGAGGTCAGGGATTGTTAGTGGGTGTAGAATTTGATGATACCATTAGCGGCGTGGATGTAAAACATGAGTGCCTGCACAGGCATCTTTTGATTACGGCAATCGGCACCCATATCATTCGGATGGTGCCTCCTCTTATCATTGATGAGAAGGATTGCGACGAGGCGTATGAAATCATCAAGGCTTCTGTAGAGGCATTGGGTTAGGGCGGTGCGGCGATGGAAACATTTTCTTTTTCGATACCTCAAAATATCACTTTTGGCAGGGGAAGTCTAAAACAACTTCCGGTATTGGCCCAAAAGCTTCAAAAGCATAAGGCATTTATCATTTCCGGCCCGCATTTGAACAAAATGGGTATGGTCGCCGGATGCCAGGAAGCTTTAAGTCATGCAGGGATGGAGAGTGACGCTTTTACGGAGACAGAAGGCAATCCCAGTACGGAGACGGTGGAAAAAGCCACGGAAGCTTACCAAAACAGCGGTGCAGACTTTATCGTGGCTCTTGGCGGAGGTTCTCCGCTGGATGTGGCGAAGGCAGCTGCGGTTCTGGCTGCTTACGGGGGAAAGATTACAGATTATGAGGGCGGCGGGAAAGTGCCGGGGCCGGTGGTTCCCATGATTGCCGTTCCCACCACGGCGGGAACCGGTTCGGAGGTAACGGCTTTTTCCGTAATCACAGACCATAGCCGCAGCTACAAGCTGACGGTTGTAAGTAATGCTCTGCTGCCTGCATATGCTATTTTGGATCCCGAATTAATTACCAGCGTGCCTGCGGGTACGGCAGCGGCATGCGGAGTGGATGCCCTGGTGCATGCCCTGGAGGCATATATTTCCCTGGCAGCCTCCCCTTTTTCCGATATGTTTGCTTTGAAAGCCTTACGGCTGATTGGTGAAAATATCCGCAGTTATGTAGCAAACAGAAAAAAGGAAACAGCGGCGGAGGGAATGCTGTTGGGTTCTCTGTTTGCCGGAATTGCATTTTCCCATGCAAGATTAGGTGATGTCCACGCCATGAGTCACCCTGTCAGCGCTTACTTTGATGTGGCTCATGGGATTGCCAATGCGGTTCTTCTTCCTACAATCGTAACATTTAATGAGCTTTCAGACCGGGGAAAGTATTACGATATCTATCGAAGTATCGCCAAAGCTCCTGTGAAGAGGGAGGGCTTTTCTTCCGATATGTTGGCGGCGGAGCTGAGAGCGCTCAATGCAGAGCTTGGGCTTCCGGCCAGTCTCAGGGAAGTTGGTGTGAAAGAAGAATTATTTGAAGCCATGGCTGATGATGCCATGAAGAGCGGAAACATACTGGTAAATCCAAGGAGTACCACAAGGTCAGATGTGATAGACCTGTATAAAAGAGCATATTCATGATTTTCAACATCATGATTAGCCGGCGGTATTGACATAGACAGCATGTCAATACCGCCGGTTATTTTTTTAAAATGTAAACAAAACTTTAACATCTATATGGTACAATGACCTTATTCTTGACAGGGAGCTATAATTTTTTTACAAAATTTTCAGGAGGTATGACATATGTTTCAGATATTGGTGGTAGAAGATGATGCAGACTTAAACCGCACCGTATGCTCATTCTTAAATCAGAGCGGATATGAAGCCACCGGATGTAAGAGTGCAGAGGAGGCTTATGATGCTCTGTACAGCAGGATGTTTGACCTGATCGTATCGGATATTATGATGCCGGGAGTTGATGGCTTTGAGTTTGCGAGGACAGTGCGTAGCCTCAATGAGGACATTCCGATTCTGTTCATGACAGCAAGGGATGATATCGCTTCCAAACAGCGGGGCTTTCGGCTGGGGATTGATGATTACATGGTAAAGCCCATTGATCTGGACGAACTGTTTCTGCGGATTGGCGCACTGCTTCGGCGGGCAAAGATAGCAGCCTCCCGCCGGCTGGAGGTGGGGAATCTTGTCATGGATGCGGATGAACATACCGTTTATCTGGACGGGGAGGAAATCTCCTTAACGATCCGGGAGATTAATCTGCTTTACAAGCTGCTTTCTTATCCGAAAAAAACCTTTACCCGCACCCAGCTTATGGACGAATTTTGGGAAAACCGAACTGGAAGAAGGCATCTGCATCCTCGCTGACGAGGAACTCCTGAGTCTTGTATGGAACAATCTGCTGTCCAATGCATTTAAATTCACCCCGGACGGAGGGAAAGTCTCGCTTTCCCTCAGGACAGAGGGAGAAGCGGTCATTGTTGCGGTTGCAGATACGGGCTGCGGTATTGATCCGGATGTGGGGACACACATTTTTGAAAAATTTTATCAGGGAGATACGTCTCACGCTGCCCAGGGAAATGGATTGGGATTGGCACTGGTTAAACGGGTGGTGGATATTCTGCATGGAGAGATCCGTGTGGAAAGTGTTTTGGGGAAAGGCAGTATCTTTTCCGTGAAAATACGGAGGGGAAAAAATGAAACTCTGCAGGAAATTACTTAAGAGCTTATTGTTCCCGCATGGGGCATGCTTCCTTTTGCTGGCGCCGTTGTCTGCGGCTTTGCTGGTGTATACCTTTACCGGTTCCGGCGTGCAGGAAGGCATCATATATACCTCCTATATGCTTTCCGCCTATACATTGACGGCTTTGTGCTGCCGGCTGCCGGCATTGTTCCGGTTCTGGAGGAAGCTTGGACAGGAAAATAAGTATATGGCAAGATACCATAACGATACCCGATGGCGGATTACTGTTTCGCTCTATGGTTCTTTTGCTGTTAATTGCGCATATACCCTTCTCCAATTAGGACTTGGTATCTATCACGCTACAATATGGTATTATTCAATGGCGGCATATTATCTTTTGCTGGCTGTCATGCGGTTTTATCTGCTGAGTTATATCAAGAATCATGCGCCGGGGGAAAACCGGGAAAGGGAATTTCACCGCTACCGGTTCTGCGGTGTGATCCTGTTGGGGATGAATTTGGTGCAGGCGGTGATTGTATTTTATATCGCATGGCAGAATCGGACGTTTATCCATCATCCAATTACCACGATTGCCACGGCCGCCTATACCTTTACTGCATTTACGCTGGCGATTGTCAATCTGATTCGTTACCGTAAATATCAAAGCCCGGTTTTTTCTGCTGCAAAGGTGATTGGTTTCACTGCGGCGATGGTTTCCATGCTGACGCTGGAAACCACCATGCTTACTGTCTTCGGTGAGGAGGGGAACC
>CALWLO010000127.1 GCA_944381545.1 uncultured Acetatifactor sp.
AGTGTAACTGAAGCTGTAGAGGCTGGCGTAAAATCTAATGATATTTGTGTCAGTTAATTTTTATTCGATGTACTAGGCTGCGCAGCACCATATTCGTCTCACGCAGAGTCAACGTATTTCCCTCGATTGCATTGGAATTATAGGTATACCGGCTTCTTCTATCGGAAATCCCCAACTTCTCTGCAGCCTGTTTCACGGGCATATACATAAATCTTTCACCTCGCTCAAATAATAATATACCCCATTATCGCAATAATGGCAACACTATCGGAATAATATTTTTCACATGCCGGAACAATGCAAAGCAATCCGATAGATACCATTGTCATCACGAAAAAAAAAAAAAAAACACCCCGGTCGTCCATAATCAACCAGAGCGTCATATTCTCTCCAATTATTTCTTTTTCATCGCATAAAAAACATAACTGTAATCGTTAGGGTGCTTTCTGTAAAGGTCAATTTCATTCCGTAAATTTTGAACTGCCTCCATCGCCTGAATATTACCCGGATAACGTTCCTCTAACTTTTTGAGATTTTCAGCGATCGGCTCATAATAATTCACCGTCCAGTCTGAAACCGGGCAGATAAAATGTCCCGCAAACGCATACCCTTGCTCGCATATCTGCTTTGTTTTCTGTTTGATAGTGCCCATTTCCGAATAGCCCTTGTTCCAGAATACTTTACTTTCTTCCGACGGTTCATCCTTCAGCCAGCTGATCTCGCTGCAAATGATATATCCACCCGGCTTTAATAAACGCTTCCAATCCCTGATCGCATTGGAAAATCCTGCAATATAAGCGGAACCCTCCGACCATATTAAATCAAAGCTCTCGTTCTCAAACGTCATATCAAACATTGACATGACAACGCCATGAACCCGGTCTGCAAGTCCACATTCAGCAGCTCTAGCGTTTAATTTTTCAATATGCAGGGCATAATTGTCCATTGCAATAATATCTGCTTCTGGAAATTCCTTTGCAAGAAGCAATGTGTGCGTACCTATGCCGCAGCCAATATCCAAGATTTTCAAGCTGTTTTTATTTGAGGAAAACATGCCTATTGCCCGTAAAGTTGATTCCTCGCTCCCAGGGCCAAAACGCTTCATTCCTTCAAATGCTTCATAAAAATATTTTTCCATAAATAAACCTCTCCATTTTTCCTTTTTCGCCCTCTATAAGACAAATCCTATTGATTACCGTCAGAAGCCGGAGGAAGAAACACCGTAAGGCATCGGATAAAACAGCCCCTCCTGGGCCTGATCCCCCAGCTGCATTAGAGGATCATCCTGCCCGGTCACCGATTCCGGCAGAATCGCTTCTCCTGTCATATCTTGTCTTCTGCCGGCTGCTGCTCCCTCTGTTCTTCCTGCTGCTCTGAGACAGCCGGATCGCTCTCCTCTGCCGGATGCTCCGATTTCTGCTGCAAGATATAGATCAGACAAATGATCGCAATAAGCAGGATCGCAATGCCAGTCATTATCCATTTTATTTTCGGATTACCGTCTGTTTCCCAGTCATCCTCTTCATGAAATCTATCCATCGATTTTTCCTCATTCTGTTTTTATTTCTTATCGGAATCCATTTTCTGACGTATCATATCCGCCATATGCCAAAAACTGTCCGCTTTTAATAGAGCAATTCCCTGGGCTTCATCACCTAAGACTACCAAGCGATCTCCTGACATGATTGAAAAAGTTTTTCTTGCCTTTGCAGGAATTACAATCTGCCCTTTATCCCCGACGGTCACCACCCCAAAAACATGTTTTCCCTTTGGCGGAACACCCAGTCCCATATGCTGATCCGGCTCATAATTTGCCAAATCATCCAGTGATACTTCAAAAAGATCAGCCAGCGTTTTGCATTTATCCAGATCCGGTATCGTTTCTCCCGATTCCCATTTAGCGACAGCCTGCCGGGAAACGCCGATTTTTTCTGCAATATCTTCTTGCGTTAGCTTCTTTAGTTTTCGCAGCTGAAGCAGATTATCCTTGAACATTTGATTTTTCCCTCTTTATCCCCAAAGTACACCATCTTAAAATGGGCACTCTCGATAGAATCTCGTACAATAACAGTCCCCCAAGAAAAGCAGCAACACCGGTAATCAAATAGCATGGCAACGCTCCTAAATCCGTATGTATTCGCAGCAGATATGCTGTTGCCGACATCACAAGGTAATGGAATATATAAATCCCCCAACTCCTTTTCCTCATAAATTCTGTAAAGAAATCCGTTCTGTCACCCCATGCTTTTGCACTACCGAATACGGCAAGTATAGCAGCCCAAGCGAATCCTACTGCGGAGATTGATCCAACAACCGGCATAGCAGCATAGTTGTCGCCAAAATGCAGAACAACATATACGATTCCAAGAATTACCGCAGCGGGGATGAACACATATTTCCATTTGCTGATCCGATCAATTACTTCATCATGCGCAAACACAAAGTATCCGAGAAAATAGGAGAACGTGTAAATCCCAAAACGATATACAGTAATAACCGGCATATTCAAAACCAGACCGGACAGCCATACCGGAATCACAAGAAGAATCATAACGGCAACATTTGCTTTTCCTGTCAAATCGTAGAGCTTGCCCTTTTCAAACCTTTTCCCCAAAGCAAGGAGCATAGAAAAAAGCCACAGCATTTGTATAAACCACAGCACACTTATCCCGGAAAGCACCATTATGAAATACATAATGGGAGCCGGAACGATATGGGACAGGGTTTCGAATGCGCCAGAAATCGCTATACTTACATAGCCCTGTATCCACCCGAGTACTAGAAGTCCAATTGTGGAAGGAACAAGCAGTTTTCTTGTCCTTGATCTGACAAACTCCCTTACCGTATGCTTTTCCAAGTAATATCGGGAACTCATCCCAGCTACGATAAAGAGCAGAACCATAAACCATGGATGCAGAATGTACAGTACTGCATCTTGATACTGCCTCTCAGCAAAGGGCATTCCTATATCCGGTATTACGCTGTTAAAAATAAAAAACACATGATAAAGCGCAACCAAAAGAACTGTGATCCATCTGATATTGTCCAAGTAGTATCTTCTCATAAAATTCTCACCTCTGCAACTATTTTTAACATAATTATAGCAGCAGGTGAGCAAGTGTCCACCAACCAAACCGAACAGATCAAAGGGCATCATGTTATGTTTAGTTGCGACTTACCGGGAGGGAAAACACGATTGTTCGATTTCCATTTGTTTGATTTCGATAAGCAATAAATAATGCCGATAAGAATTGTGATTTAGCTCCTCTATCTGTGTTTTTCATTATATCGCTATATGCGTCCAATGAAAAGGACTTATAACGAGAATAAAGTCAGCTGAAAGGAGAATAAATACCTCCATGACTAAGGGCCTGCCCGTCAAACCGCAGGCAGACCCTTACCTATTCTCATTACTCGTTTGTTAAATTAAGGCCATTCACCCAATCAACAATTTCGCTTTCTGCTTCTGATACACGGTTTCGGGAGATAGAAAGACCATCAGAAATAACCGTTGCGTCAGGCTGCAATTCAGAGATAGTCTGAATGGTTCTGGAAAATCCGCTTCCGCCGTGGGTTGTAAACGGAATAATGAGCTTACCGCTAAAATCATATTCTTCAAGGAATGTATAAAGCGGCATCGGAAGATCCGCATTCCAGTTAGGGAACCCTGGGAAAATCACATCATAGCTGTCCGGATTTTCGATATGCGTTCCAAGCTCCGGTCTGGCATTATCCGCTTTCTCATTATAGGCAAACTCCAAAAGAGGATCATGAGTTGTGGGATATTCCTGTACCGTTTCGATAGAGAACAGATCGCCGCCAGTTTCCCGCTGGATAATCTGTGCGACATACTGGTTATTTCCTAATAGCTCTCCATCTACTGCAACACGGCTCGCACCGGCTACTGTATCCACACCGTCCGTTTCCATAACGGAGAAATATGCAATCAGAATATTGCCGCTGCCCGCTTCCTCAGTGCCCACGGTTCCTGTGCTGCTCTCTGCGCTTTCTTCTGTGCTTTCTCCATTGTTTTCCTCCGTCTCCGCTGCCGGCGTTGCTGCCTCGGTTTCTGCTGACACATTCTCCTTATTCTGATGGCTGTTACCACAAGCTGCCAGGGAAAGAGTCAGCAAAACAGAGAAAAGTATGACTGTTAATCGTTTCATTTTTTCGCTCCTTTTCCTTTTTTCATCCGTACACCTCCTACTTCCCTAAAAATGAGGCAGGATCATGTAAATGTATCTCTCATAAGCACTCCATAAGAATCTCATAGATTTCATCCCGGCTAAGTATGCGGGGATTGCACTTGATAATATTACAGGTATCGGCCACCTGGCGCAGCACCTCAGGTGTGATCTCCACAGCAGACTTGAGCTGGCTCATTTTCGTAGGCAGACCGCACTCCTTGATGAAGTTTTCCAGAGCATCCACACCGGCTTGCGCAGTATCCACGCCGAATACCGCCTTGGCAAACCGGGTGAATTTTTCCGGTGCATCCTTCACAATATGACGGTAATAGGCAGGATGGATCACCGCCAGTCCCTGTCCGTGGTTACAATCCGTATACGCCCCCAACTGATGCTCTATCTGATGTGCCTGAAAATCCGTTAGACGGCCACATTTTAAAATACCATTTTCCGCCATAGCAGAATCCCACATCAGGTTGCTCCGGGCCTGCATATCATGGATGTCCGCAAGCAGGCGGCGCATATTGACCACCGTATTGCGCATGATTGCCAGCGCCACATCATCGGATACATTATCCTGATCGGAATTTCCCAGATAGGTTTCCATTGCATGACTCAATGTATCAAAGGCACCGGAAAAAACCTGTAAGGGCGGCACAGATTGGGTATACACGGGATCAAGAACGGCAAAGGAAGCTTATTGATTTTCCTTATATCATGTGCTCCGCACATGAGCCTCCGGCGGATGCGCATGATTTGCTTTGGAATTTTTCCTCCCTCCGGTCGGACGCAAAATCAGCGCTGATATAATGCGTTTGGTTAAACCGCTTTATACAACCGATTATAATTTGCGGTTGTTACTACCGGTCAATAGCTTTTGCAAATTTTTTTCATATTTCAGAAATAATACAGGAGGCGATTTTCATGTATACGATGATGCAGGTCTGCCGGGAATTAGATATGACCTATCAGACCTTAAAATACTATTGCAACGAAGGTTTGGTTCCCAACGTCAAAAGAGACGGCAACAACCGACGGGTTTTTGATGAGAAAGATGTGAAATGGATCAAAGATCTTACCTGTTTGAAAAAATGCGGTTTCAGCATTCAGGAAATGAGGGAATATCTGGAACTATGCCTGCAAGGAGAATCCACCATTGTGCTGCGAAAGGAAATGCTGGCAAAAAAACAGGAGGCGCTGCTTGTTTCTATCAAAGAATTACAGGACAGCGTTGCCTACATTGACAGGAAGCAGAATTTCTATGACGAAGTGCTTTCCGGCAAACGCCCGTATGTCAGTAACTTAATTCGGACAGAGGACTGATATAAGTCTCATGAAAAAGCAAGACGGCATAGCCTTTTGACTATGCCGCCTCGCTTAAACTTCATTTACTTCCTTTTGAGGGGTGCTTTTACTGCTGCAGCCCCTTTTTTATTATGCCGGATAGAGCTGATTACTTCATCTGCTCTTCCTGCTTCTTGATCATACGACGAACCATCTCGCCGCCAATGGAACCTGCCTCCTTAGAGGTCAGATCGCCATTATAACCCTCCTTCAGGTTTACACCCAGCTCAGAAGCAACCTCAGTCTTGAAACGATCCATAGCTGCCTTAGCTTCAGGGACTTCTACTCTATTAGATCTGCTTGCCATTTTGTTTCACCTCCATACAATTTCTGTTTTTACTTGCAATCTATTTCCAAGATAAGTGAGACCATCACTTATCCTGGCGTTCCCGCTGGTGCTGTCTGACCTTGCCGTCTAAGTGATTTGTCATCGCTTATCTTGATTTTAGTATTAGCGGCATTGCAAAAAATATAATGGAAAGTTTTTCATACGGACAAGCATAAAAAGCCGGAAGCATCCCGCTTCCGGCCCAGAAAAGCTACATTTATTCGCCAAAGACAGCCTTGTAATCCGCCTGGAATTTCGCAATACCGGCATCGGTCAGGGGATGCTTGGTCATCTGCTCGATTACGTTGTAAGGAACCGTTGCAATATCCGCACCTGCCAGAGCACAGTCAGTGACATGGATGGGATTGCGTACGCTTGCAGCGATAATCTGGGTATCCACATCGCAAACTGCAAAAATATCGGAAATCTCTCTGATCAGATCCACACCTCTCTGGCTGATGTCATCCAGACGCCCAAGGAAAGGAGATACATATGTAGCGCCTGCTCTTGCTGCCAGCAATGCCTGGTTAGCGGAAAAGATCAGGGTCACATTGGTCTTAATGCCCTCGGCGGTCAATGCTTTACAAGCCTTCAGGCCTTCCACTGTCATAGGAATCTTAACTACCATATTGGGATGGATCGCTGCAATCGCTCTGCCTTCCTTGATCATACCCTCTGCGTCAACAGTGGTAGCCTTAACCTCGCCGCTGATGGGCCCATCCACAATGGAAGCGATCTCAGCGATAACCTCTTCAAAAACTCTGCCTTCTTTGGCAATCAGAGAGGGATTGGTGGTAACGCCGCAGATTACACCCATATCATTGGCTTTTTTAATGTCTTCTACCTTTGCGGTATCAATGAAAAAACGCATATTCTTTTCCTCTTTTCTTTCTATTATGTTTTAAGAATAGCGGGCTATTCTTATATTCTCCATCATACCATTTTGCATGACCGCTGCACAAGCCTTGATCTTGCTGTCTTTTTCCCAGTTATTGCTAAATTCATTTTCCTTTCTGCCTATCTGCCGCAGCATTTTTTATACTTTTTGCCGCTTCCGCAGGGACAGGGATCATTGGGATATATCCTCGCATCCTTGACAACGGTAGTAGAGGACTTCTGCTCCTTATACAGGCTCTTAAGCTTGTCCTCATCAAAAATTGCCTTCCACTCTTCCAGATGATACAGCCAGTCTGCATCTGCGGCAACCATATTCTTATACAGAAGCTCTTTGTCAAACTTCAAGCTGACCTCTGTGTCCTCCTCCATCTCCTCGATAGGGTTGGGCGTTACCAGGCTGTCATTAATACCATCCAGAAACCCTGTCATGGTCATCACGGATACATCATATTTATCAGCCAGCTCCTTGACAGTGCCCTTCACTTCTTCATCCGGGGTCTTCAGCAGCTGCATATAGATTTCCTTTTCTTTCTGGAAATAAGCTCCCCATAACTGCTGCAGCTTTTCTGTGCCCAGCTCTTCGTTATATGCAACCTCTCTCCACTTTTCCAATAATGCCATAATTCTTAACCATACCTTTCTGTCCGGAATCCGCTCCGGCATTTTCTCATATACAGCTAGTATATAACACTTTCCTGCTAAACGCAACAAAAACGTTCGTTTTGCTTGCATCCTCCGCTGATCTGTGGCAATATATAGGTAATTGTAACAGCTGTTATAAGTAATTACGGGAAAAGCAGAAAGGATAATGTATGACCAGTCAACCAGAACACAAAACAAATGGAAAGAAAAAAGTCACCTCCAGGCAGGTGGCGGCATTGGCCGGCGTAGCGCTGCTGGCCGCTTTGTATCTGATCACCCTGATCGTAGCCATCTTTGATCCGGACACCTCCGGACGGCTGTTCCAGGCCTGTCTGGTAGCCACCATCGCCGTGCCGCTGCTGATCTGGATCTATATCTGGATGTACGGCAAGCTCACCGGAAAACATACCATGGCAGATCCGGATCTGCATACCGGCAGCTCCCAGGAGCAGAATGACCGGGAGCAGAACTCCTGAACTATTGCATTTTTTTAAAATTTTTTCGGAAATTGTATAAACTTCAAAAGGGAGGACATACT
>CALWLO010000128.1 GCA_944381545.1 uncultured Acetatifactor sp.
TAAGCGGTGATCTTCTTCTCCTTTTCGGAGATGACCCGGCTCTTTTTCTCTGCGCCGATGCCCACCTTGACAAATGCCGCCTCTATATCCTCCTGCTGCACAAAGGCTCTTTCCTGCTTTGCCGCATGGATGGCGGCCTCATTCATCAGATTCTCCAGATCTGCACCGGAGAAGCCCACTGTGGTCTGCGCCACCTTCTCCAGATCCACATTCTCTCCCAGAGCTTTATTTCGGGCATGCACCCGCAGGATCTCCTCCCTGCCCCGCACGTCCGGCCTGCCCACCGCCACCTTACGGTCAAAGCGCCCGGGACGCAGGATCGCAGGATCCAGAATATCCACCCGGTTAGTGGCTGCCATAACAATAATTCCCTCATTCACGCCAAAGCCGTCCATCTCCACCAGAAGCTGGTTCAATGTCTGCTCTCTCTCGTCGTGGCCGCCGCCCATGCCGGCGCCGCGCCTGCGGGCTACTGCATCGATCTCGTCAATAAATACGATACAGGGCGCATTCTTCTTTGCATCGGCGAACAGATCTCTGACCCGGCTGGCGCCCACGCCCACAAACATCTCCACAAAATCCGATCCGGAAATACTGAAAAAGGGCACGCCCGCCTCTCCTGCGACTGCCTTGGCCAGCAGGGTCTTACCGGTACCGGGAGGGCCCTCCAGGAGCACACCCTTGGGAATCCGGGCGCCGAGCTTGGTATATTTAAAAGGGGTCTTCAGGAAATCTACGATTTCCTCCAGCTCCTCCTTTTCTTCCTTCAGGCCTGCCACCATACTGAAATTAATCTTGTGTTCTCCCGCATACAGCCGCTCTGCCCTGTGCCTGCCGAAATTCATCATTTTGCCGCCTCCGCCTCCGGCAGCATTCTGGGCATTCATCATCATAAAAAAGAAGATAAACATCGCCGCAATGATCAGCAGCGGCAAAATGGTAGTCAAAAACAGGCTTTCCCTCTCAATATCCTCCACAATCGGTTCATAGCCATGCTCCCTTGTGAGGGTTTCTATCTCCCGGATATCCGTGGCATACAGCTCCCTTACCGAATTCTCAAATACGATTTTGGCATAACCGGTGGGGGCTTCCCTGTTGGGGGAGATAATGACCTCCTTTACTGCGCCGCTGTCCAAATCCCGGATAAAGTCCGCCTGGGTATAATCATTTTCCTGCCTTCTCAGTAAGGACATGATGACAAACAGAATCAGCAGAGATGCAATTAATAGTAAATAGGTATTAAAGTATCTGTTATTTTGTTTCAATGGTTGCCTCCTGATTATGAATCAAATTTTACAATACCAATATAGGGCAGATTACGATACCTCTGGTCATAATCCAGACCGTAACCTACCACAAATTCATCGGGAATCTGAAAACCGGTATAATCCACCTTCACATCCGCGACCCTGCGCTCCGGCTTATCCAGAAGCGTGCACAGGCGCAGGGAGCTGGGCTCTCGATCCTGCAGCATCGCCAGCAGATAATTCAGTGTCCTGCCGGAATCCACAATGTCCTCCACCACTAACACATCCTTACCCTTGATGGACTCATCCAGATCCTTTACAATCTTGACCACACCGCTGGATTTGGTATCACTGCCATAGCTGGACACGGACATAAAGTCCAGCGATACCGGCACAGTGATGCGTTTTGCCAACTCGCAGAGAAAAAAGCTTCCGCCCTTAAGCACACAAATCAGATGCACCTGCTTACCCTGATAATCCCTGCTGATCTGTTCACCGATGGCCTGGATCCTTGCATCCACTTCTGCCTCCGTCAATAATACCTCTACATGCTCTGCCATATGAACTCCTTTCGTATTTTGATACTCCTGTGCATATCTGCACATCATTTATCCATATTCCTGCAGCCGGGTCAGATATACCTCCCCATGCCCATCCCGGGAATATATTGTACTTTCAGTATCTGTTCTGTATCCCGGCTGATCTTACAGGATTCGCAAATCCGGCCTCCCGCCACCCAAAGGATATGATTTCCCTGGGCCAACAGGGGGATGCATTCCCGCTCCCGCCTCGGCACCTTCTCATCAATCAGCAGGCTTTTGATCGTCTTACGTCCATAGCCGGATGGGGTACGGATCTCCAGATAATCCCCCGTTCTTCGGGTTCTCCATTCCAGCAGCTTCTCTATTTTATCATAATCCATCCATTTCGTATACTGATTTCCGGCAAATTTCAGACTTTTTTTATCATTATCACATAGAAAGGAATGCCCTTTCGCCATGATTTCTCTCACATCTTTTTTTTCCAGGCACTGCAGCTGCAATAATCCCCCGAACACCTGATAAGCGGCGGACTCCCCGGGCAGACGGGGCACCTGAATCTGCTGGACGGATTGCTGTGCACCGTCTCCGGCACTTTTCTGCTCCCGGATATCCCCTTCCTGCCGCCTCTCCAGTACCACCCGGTCATAGCTGCGTCTGGCCAGAATCCCCTGGGGCAGATGGATCTCACGGTTGCCCGGCTCCATACACAGTGCCAACACCTGCTCCACCTGCCGGCTGCCCATATCCCTGTGAACCGGAGAAAGCTCCTTTAACAGCGACAATAGCAAGCCCTTTTGAATGGCAGGATGCTGAGCCTTAAGCGCTTCACTGCAAATCTCCAGACAAAACGTCACCTGGCCGCAGTCCTCTGCGCTTGCGCAAGACTTCTCTTTTTCCGTCCGTACTACGCATTTCTCCCTTGCCTGATGAATCTGCCCTTCCATATAATCCTCGATTTCACCGAAAATATCCGCTGCCTGGCACAGATGTGCGCAGGCCTTGCCGCAGATCTCCCGCTCCGCATAGGGCAGAATATGGCGCCGGATCCGGTTGCGGGTATATGCATCCGTGTCATTCGTGCCATCCTGACAATAACGGAGCTGCCGGCGCTTCAAATACGCTTCGATTTCGTACCTCTCCAGCCCCAGCAGCGGCCGCACGATCCGGCCCCTCACCGGCCGGATACTCCCCAGCCCTGTCAGCCCGGTGCCGCGAAACAGATGAAACAGCAAGGTCTCTGCCCGGTCGCCCGCATTATGGGCTACTGCAATCTTCTGAGCCTGCCGCCGCTTCAGCTCCCGAAAAAATGCGTCATAACGCACTTCTCGTCCCGCTTCCTCAGTGGAACAACCCCGTTCCCGGGCATACGCCCCCACATCCGTCTCTACCAGGGTAAAGGGCACCTCCAGCTGCCTGCATAATTCTTCCACATAGGCCGCATCCCGGTTCGCATCAGGCCGGATTCCATGATTGATATGCACCACATATAGCCCGATCTCCAACTCCCGGCGCAGTCTTTGTAACGCAAACAAGAGGCAAACCGAGTCTGCCCCTCCGGATACTCCCAGCACCACACCGTCTCCCGGGGAGAACAGCTGATACGCCCTGCAATATGCTATTACCTGCTGTTCCAGTTCATCATATTGATTCTTCATATCCCTATGATAGCCACTTTTCCCGGGAATGTCAATCATTTGCACAGTTCCGTTATAACCTCATCTGTGGCTGTCAAACACTCCCAGCACCAGGATTGTCATATCGTCCGCAATCCGCCCCTGGCTGCAGTGGAGCACAAACTGAAGCAGATTCTTGGCCATTTCCTCCGGGTGCTGCTCCCGCATGCCTTCCAGGTAATGAATCATAGCATTCTCATAGCCGCTCTCCTGCAATGCATCCAGTACCCCGTCAGACATCATTATGATATAGTCATTATCAATCAGTTCCCGGCTTACACTTTGACGCAGCGCTCCCTGGGACGCCTCTTCCTCCCCTGCAGCCAGAACTCCCAGGGGCAGCCCCGGCAGACTGATCTGCTCTACATAGCTGTTGCTTTTTAAAAAAGAGGCTGCTCCTCCGATTTTTCGGAACACGCACATGCCATGGTACAGGTCAAGACTGCAAATATCCAGTGTAGACATATTCTGCCCCGTAACAGGATCCCCTGCCGCCAGCAGAGCACTGTTCACCAGTTCTACCGCCATATCTGTCTCAAAGCCCGCTTCCAGCATTTTTTCCATCATGTCCAATACCTGGCTGCTGTCCGCACTGGCCTGCTCGCCACAGCCCATCCCATCGGACAACAGTACTGTCATCCAGCCCCGGTCAGACTGAATGATGGAATAATTATCCCCGGATACCGTCTCACTTTCCTTTACCGCCCGGGCACTCCCTGACAGTACCACAAAACGGGGCTCTTCCACGAACAGATAGGTGGCCTCCTGCTCCTGAAGCTGCTGGGGACTGGTAACGGATACCATCAGCCGCCGTCCCAGCAGCACCGACAGCATGTCCGCTACCTCCTGACTGCTATGTCCGGCAAGCCGCTGGGTACGCATCTGTACCCCCAGAGCGGCGCCCCCTGCATCCCTTTCCGTTTCCCATTTGTTCTCCTCTTCAGACACCGTCTCCTGATTGGGCATATCAATATAAAATAGATCCAATACCGTGATCCCTTCCTGCTTCAGGGACCTAATCACCAGCTTTTGCTCCCGCTGCGAAAGGGGCCTGAGCCGGAATATCTCTGCGGCCATGCGGGCCATGATCTGGGACATCTCATCCAGATTGTCGCAGAGCACCTGGCGGTTTTCCCAAAGCCTGCGGGCCTCCAGCACCTGCTGCCGGGATGTCCCTTCCAGTTCCTCCGGCTGTTTGTAAGGCATTTCCCCCCGATAGCTCCTTGCCAGTTCCCTGAAGCTGTCTGCATAAGCCAGAAGCCTTCCTTTTCCATAATCGGACAAACATATACTCAGCTGTCCCTGTCTCTCCCTGCCTACCGTTGTCAACATCATATCACCTGCTCCCCTATACTCTCTCTGCTGCCTGGCTTCTTTGCAGCATTCACAAGTATACAGAAAGCAGCCCATACTTTTTGTCAAAATATGGACTGCTTTCTTCTATTTTCGTTGACAACTTATACCCCTGCGCTGTACAGTCCGCACTTATGCTATGGATCAATAAGAATTTCCTTTCTACAGCCCATATCCGGCCAAGAGGCCGGCAAACTCCTGTGAACGGGAGAAGCCCTCCATCACGTCATTGGGACTCATTCCTGCCTCCAGCTTCCGGATCCAATAGCTCTTGCCCTCCGGTTCCGAAGCTCTATCCAGGAAAGTCTCATACAGGATTTCCACATAATCCTCATAATTCAGATTTCGCGCCTGGAACTCATCTGATTGGAAAAACATTCTCCCCACTTCCTCCGGTGTATGCCTGCCATAGATGATTTCCTCGGTCCAGAAGACAATACCCTCTTTTTCGCCGGCACGGTTCAATACTTTGGTATACTGCCTCTCCACAAACCGGCGGATACCTACATTGCAGGGACTGCCATCCTCCCTCATGATGCCCCGGATAATGCCAAAGCTGTCGCATAGATTATCAAACTCCACAGAATTCACAAATCCGGACAGCACATAGCCTCTCGGCTTACCCTCTTCCAGCGCAGACAGCCAATACCCTCTGCCGTCTGCCTCCGCCGCTCTGTCAAAGAACGTTCGATACAACACCTCTATGTATTCTTCATCGCTTAAGCTGCGCTTCTGAAACTCCTCGCTCATAATAAAGCCGTGAGCAATACCCGCTCCATCAATTTCATGACCCAGCAGCTGATCGGCCCAGTATTTCTCTCCTTCTGGTTCGGACTTGCGATCGAGCGCTACCACATACATTCGTCTGACAAAATCTACAATAGGATCCGACGTGCTCACCGGCTCCTCTGTGGGCTTGGGTGTTGCTGTTGCCTGGGGCCTTGCCGTGGGCTTAGGCGTTGCTGTTGCCTGGGGCTTGGCCGTGGGCTTAGGCGTGGTTAGCGGTTCTTCTATCCTGCTGCTGTCCGCAAAGGCCCAGAAAGCGGGTTTTACCTGGTAATCATCGTCAAATAGCAGAGGACACTGTTTCCGGGTGCCGTCCGCCGCACCGCCCACCGAGTTGGAGGTCTGAAGCCAGGAATTCTTATCCACCACACCCCATACGGTAATATTGGTTATATTTACGCCCTCTTCCCGCAGGCTCTTTACGGTATCAAACAATTCCTTGTAGCGATATCCCTGGGTTCTGAATTCCGCTTCCCGGGTAGCTGCCGTGCCATCATAGCTGTTGCTGGCCTTCATATCCAGCTCTGTGATCTGTACCTGTCCCACAATGGCGGCATAAGCCCTTACTGCCTTGGTAAATTCTTCCATAGTAGGGCTTCCCACCGTCTGGTAATGCCCCTGCATCCCCATGCCGTCAATCCGGGTGCCCTCCGCCGCCAGTACATCCTTCAGCAGCTGTTCAATACCCGCCCTTTTATTACTGAACCATTCATTATAATCATTGTAATACAGCTCTACCTCCGGATCCATATACCGATTGGCATAGCGGAACGCATTAATAATATATTCATTGCTCTGATATACAGCCCACCAGCTGCTGTTCTCCGCCGCATTCCGATAACGTGCGACGTTGTCGCTCACCGCCTCATTGACCACATCCCAGCCATAAAACATGCCTCGGTATTTGCTGCCTGCTCCCGTAAAATGCTCCGCAACGGCCTTAATATACCACTCCAGACGGCGGTTCATGGTGTCAGTATCCACATAGGGCTTGTTCGCATCATAATCCTCGTGAAACCACCATTCCGGCGTCTGGGAGTGCCATACCAGCACATGACCCCTCACTTTAATGATATCCTCGGGATGGCTCTGGTTCCAGTCATAGATCTGATCCAAGGTCTTTTCTGCCCGGCTGTAATCCAGCTTGGGCACCACCAGCTCCTCCCCACTGAGCATCACGGTTTCCGTACCGGGACAGGTGCCGCTGTAACCAAACAAGGCATCCGGCTTTAGTTCATTCCCCAGAGTGACGGCATTAAAATGCCTGGTCACCAGGGCCATGGTATCCCCATCGTTCAGATCAGAATTTACAATGGAGGTTCCCATGATAAAATCCTCATCCGTCTGCCGGATAACAGCCTCTTTCAGCCGGGGGACGTCCATCTCGATCACCGGCTCCTTTTCTCCCTGCTCCTTCAGCTCCATTCCCGTCAGATAATACGTTCCCATGACACCCGTTCCCTGTCCATAATCCGTTCCCTGCTCCAGAATCCGGATCACCACCTGTTCCAGCTCTCCCGACCAGGAAGGGGTATAGGTTCCGGAAAAATACGTCCATACTCCCGGTTCCAAAACCTGCCTCACTGTGCCGCTGCAGCCCTGACTGTAGGTAGTATTGCCGTCCGCCGTAATGTAGGGAGAGATTTCCACATAGCGCTGCTCTGCCGGGGCAGCTGCATAATCCAGCGGATCCAGCATGACATAGAAGCTGTAATCATATGTTTTATTGTTCTCCACCACATCCGTTACATCCTGGGAAAAACATTCATAATTAGAGCTTCTGCCCGAGATCTTCCCATAGCTGGCTATCTCTCCGTAAATGGCCTCCGCACCCGTCTCTGCGGTAATTGCCGCTTGGCCCCGGTCTCTGTACCATACGGACAGATCCTCGCCTTGAGCAAAATCCGGACACTTTATCAGATTCGGAGATACCTGCGCTGCCAAACTGTATTCCCCCTGAAATCCACCGGCCAGCACCATTCCCGCCGTCAGCACGGCAGCTGCTGTTTTCTGTAATCTTCTGCGCATATCTTACCTCTTCCCGTATGATTTATAGCTTGATGCCAGGGTCAAAAGCCTCTGGCTATGATGCCTACGGATTGTTCCGTGCTGCGGGTTCCAAGGGCTTTCACCCACTGATGAGCAAGCTCATGTGGGTTTAGACCTTTTGACCCTGGCGTCATAGCTTCAGTATAGCATATCCTCTCCTCCAAAGCTCACCAGATCTTGTCATTTACTGGGCTGATATTGCTAAAAAGAGCCATGGCATACGCCATGGCTCCGTCCTCTCTCCCTATATTGGGTTATTATTCTTCCGCCTT
>CALWLO010000129.1 GCA_944381545.1 uncultured Acetatifactor sp.
GGAATCCTGCTCCTGCAGAACGGAATAACAGAAGTCTGCACATTCCTCCATCGTCATACCGGATTCACTGGTCCTGTCAATAATCTCCGCTCTTTCAAACACTCCAAGCTGAGGCTTGTCCAATTTTACCAGATCCGGCATGTCGGCAAGCCTTACCGGCCAATCCAGCTCTTCCAGACATGGCTGTGTAGCCGATGATAACACAACCGTAGTGCTGCAGTAGCGGCTCAAAAAGTTCAACGCCATATTAAACATGGCCATCGTCTTCTTTGGCAGAGACTGTACTTCATCTATAACAATCACGCTGTCACAAAGCGCCCGCATCCTGCCGATCGCAGATGTTTTCTGGGTAAATAATATATTCAAAAGCTGTACCAATGTAGATATTATAACAGGCGCTCCCCAGTTCTCCGTCAGAATCTCATATTGGTCCAGTTCTTCCCCGGCTTCCTTTTCGATAATTACATTGGAGTGATGCTCCAGCACCAGATTTTCGTCCTGCAGATATTCCCGAATCACTTTGGCGTTCTGATCCAGCACACTCAGGAGCGGAATAATAAAAATAATTTTCTTCTTCTGATACCTTTCCGCATGGGCCAGCGCATACCGCAGGGTGCAAAGGGTTTTCCCTCCGCCGGTGGGCACATTCAGCCTATAGATCCCCGTTGGCCTTTCCGCTGCTTTCAGACACTGCATTGAGATTTCGCTTCGTACCTGATTGATCTCTGATACATAGTCAAACTTCGACAGCTTCTGTTCAAAATAGGCTCTTTCCGTCGCCCACGGTGCAGGCTTCTCTGCCAGAAAACCTATGCCGTCCATGAATTCGCCTGTATCCCTGCGATCCCCGTAAATCACTGCGGAAAGCAATAGTCTTGTCAGCAATCCGATTTGGAAAAAGACCTTTTTCCTCTGCCCTTTATCTGCTTTCCAATCTTCAGACAGCTTTCGATAGAAAGCCTCAAACTCTTTTACAGCCTCTGCAAACAGGCATTTTATCTCGCTTTCCTCTGTCACCTGTTCAAAATAATTGCTCTTCGCCTCCTCATAGCACAGCTCTTTTCTGTCCTTTTGCAGTCGATGCAAAAACCCATTTTTTCCCTCTAAATCCACACAGTCAAACAGGCCATGATGCGCCCCCACCGCATAACCGATGATTTCCGCCGTCATTTTTTCCATGGGAGACGCCGCCTCCCCATGATACTGCTCCAGCAGATAAACCACACCGGCAAATGTATGGTTGACCGATCCCCTCATTACCTGCTTTCCTGCAAAGGCATCTTCCAGATAATTCTGGAACTTCCCGGTTGCCTTACCCATATCGTGAAGCATTCCCGCCAGATATGCCATATGATAAAACCCTGCGTTCTCCAGGCATCCGGATGCATACTCTGCAGTATGGGTACTATGCTCACCCAGGGTCTGTTCTTCCCGTATATCGTTTTTTACCGTTACATGTGCAAGTAATTGCATTTCCGCCTCTTTTTCTGATATCTGTCGTGTTTTGCATAATTTTACATATTTTACCATATTTTATTTAACAAATCTACAATTTACGATAATATTTCTAAAAAATTTTAAACGATAAACGGTTTTGCTACATTAAAGCGATTTTGTTTTGAATGCAATATTTGATAGTCATGCACATTATTCTGCGTTTTCCATAAAAAAAGCCAGGGGAAATTTCCCTTGGCTCATTCTGCCGTTTATTCCTTTCATTGCCCCGTCAGCACAGAGACATAATCTCCGCCCAAGGCATGTATCTCCTTCAACGCCTTTTTTAATAGCCCTGCTGTTTTTACCTGAAACGCAGCATATGGAGATACGACAATATCATAGTTTCCGGCCTTTATTTGTTCATATAGCTTTTCTACCCTATTTACCGTATCTTTTAAATGGGTTCGGACGCATCCATACTGCACCGCCTGATGGGTATCGCTTCCGCTGATCATGGGAACATCCAGTATTTTAGCCAATGCGCCCGTTTTTTCTTCAAAATATTCCCTGTCCAGCGCAACATCTTTTCCGTTTAGATCCAGAAAATGCAGACGCCTTAACTGCTCCAATGGAAGCTCCGGAATATGGCCGCCCTCCCGATAAGGATGTGCCGCTCCTACTATGACCGGATACTCTTGAAATAAATCCATGAGTTTTTCAAAGGACAGGAACCTTCCTTTTTCCTTATATGGTTCTAAACGGGCATTCAGCTCCAAAATGTTTTCCGGGGTTCCGATAGTCAGAATATGCCCGCCTTCCGCAATATCTGTTTCCATGCCTGCAAAAATGCGAAGACCTTCCCTGGTAATTAACGAATCTCCCTCTCTTTTGCAGACCTTCATCAGATATCCATACAGTTCGTCAAACTGTAAGGTATTAAAATGCTCCGTTAAGCATATGGCATCAAGCTTTGCGCACATTGCTTCTCCCATGAGCCAATCCGTATATTTTGTGGAAAACGGCAACTTTTTTGCCAATTTCCCATGGGTATGAAAATCTATATACATTCCCTTATCCTTCCTATATTCCGTAACGGTTCAGCCTTAACCTGTATGACAGGCGGCAGAAAAGCGCCCCGGGCGGGGCCATTACTATATGCATGACATCACTACCGCAACGCATGCCATCCAAAGAAAAGAAACTGCCAAAAACAGCATATCATCATAAGTCACCTTCAGAGAAGATAATTTCATTTTCTTTACCTCTTTATTGGTGGCAGCATAGCGGTATCCCCGCATCTCCAATGCTTCTACCGTAGTGCGGGAACGCTTCGCCGTATTCAGCATTAACGGATAAAAGGATTGCATTATGATTTTTACCTGATAAATAAGGTTCTTTACCTTACCTGTAAAACTACGGCTTTCCGGCGCTTTTCCTCGCAAGCGGTAAGATAACAGCACATTCTGAAACTCTTCCATCAACATAGGAAGCATCCGGTACGCATAGGAAATGGAAAATGACAATCTCTCAGGACACCCAAACCACATTAACCCATTGGACAGCCTGTCAGGATCCAGTCCTGAAAATACCGTAATGGATGCCAGGGAAACCGTTGCAACCTTAAGGGTTCATACAAGCAAGGGAATAATCGTCTCCGCATTGCCCCCAAAAAACAATGATACAATAAACAGATAGCCGGTTTGTGAAAACACTCCTACAATAAATAAAAATAAGACCAATCCGGCAACTCTTGCAAGAATTGTGGTCGCCGCCACCAGCATAAAGCATCCTGCCAAAAATACCACATTGCCGGAGAACCAAGGCACCAAGCCAAAGAACAGATACCATACAATTAAAACCCTGGGATCCAATTTGGCAATAAGGGTATCATCATTCCCATATGCATTTTTTAACACCTGATTACGCAGAAAATCCAAGGACAATTTGTCCAGGATATTTTCCGAAAGCTTTTTCATGATCTTTTCCATTGATACTACTCCATTTCTGCTGGTCATACGAAGCACTTCAAAAATTCGTCCACCGTATAGCAAAATGCATCCTCATGCAATACTCTTCCCATGGTAAAAATCTCCGGCGGCCTGATCCCTACCTTTTCAACAACCTCTTTATTTCCGAAAATCTCATTTCGGCTTCCGTCTGCAACCACATGCCCTTGATACAGCACTATAATTCTTTCCGCCCATTCTGATACCAGCTGCATGTCATGGGTAGCAATCATAACCGTATCCGTTACGTCCTCCATAGATTTCAGCGTTTTCATAATCTCTTTTCGGGTTGCAATATCCAGGTTTGCCGTAGGCTCATCCAAGAGTAAAATTTCCGGCCGAAGCGCTACTCCGATTGCCAGACTTGCTCGACGCATCTGCCCACCCGAAAGCAGTCTTCCGTCACGCTCCTTTAACTCCGTCAGACGAAAGCGCTCCAGCAGCTCCCCGGTCTTTTCCTGCCAATGATCCACATTCCGAACCTGCATGGCGTATGCGATATCGGCTTCTATGGAGTCCTTAATAAACATATCCTCCGGATTCTGATACACCATTGACACATGCTTTGACAGCTGCTCGGGTTTCATTTGATGAACAGGGAGCCCTTTTAACAATATCTCGCCTTCGTTAGGCTTAACAAGACCTGTCATCAGCTTCATCATCGTGGATTTTCCGGCGCCATTAGAACCAATCAGTGCTATTTTCTCACCTTTATGCAAATCCAGATTTAGCTGGTCATAAATCTTCTTTGGTTCCCCCTTCACCGTCCGATAGGATACAGATACATTGCGAAAAGATACCGATACGTCCCTCGGCTGTGATTTCTTTTCCTGTATTGCCGGCTTAACAAAGGTCAACTTTCTGAACGCTTTTTCCCCCTCTGGAATGGTGCACGGCAGTATGAAATCGCCGGCCAGTCTGCCCCGCTCTCTCAAATGATATGCCGCCAGGGTTACCTGCGGCGGGAAAATATCACTCTCCTGTAAATCCTCTACTTTGTCCAGGGCATCTTTCGCAGGAAGCTTCCATTCCACGCAGCCATCCCGCAATAGCACTACATGCTTGCAATAATCGGCAATGTATTCTGTGTGATGTTCAATTACAATAATGGTTTTGCCCAAACGCTCATTTAAGTCCTTCAATATTCCATAGATCAAATCTGCATGCCCGGGATCCAACTGCGCAATGGGTTCATCCAGAATCAGTATTTCCGGCTCCAGGGAAACCGCTCCCGCCAGCGCCAATAAATGGGTCTGCCCTCCGGAAAGCTGCCAAATATATTCATCATCCTTACCCTCCAGCCCGCAATTTTTCAACGCCTGTCTGCCTCTCTCCTGATAATCGGGCATTGCATAATTCATACATGCATAGGATGCGTCATCCAATACGGTGGGACGAACAATTTGATTTTCAAAATCCTGATATACATAACCCACTATCTTTGCCAGATCCCCGATCTCAACTGTTTGCGTATCTACGCCGGCTGCAGACACGGTTCCCTCAAACTCTCCTGAAATAAAGTGTGGGATCAAGCCATTCATCACTTTGCACAAAGTAGATTTACCGCATCCGTTATTGCCGACGATTGCAATAAAATCGCCTTTTTCGATTTGTAATTCTAAGTGATTTAATGTGGGCGCTTCTGCACCCGGATATGTAAATGTCAAATCTTTAATCTCTAACACATTCATGATGATTTAATTCTTTGCCTGCGCTTTTTCTGCATTTTTCTTCATGACCAGCACCACCGCTACTGCTACTACCGCAGTAAGTAACATGCCGACTGCAAATGCCCCGGTGCTTTCTGCCCAATCCGCTTCCCAATCAATCAGTTCGAACCCGCTTTCCGCCAGGAATTCAGCTGCAATCGCTCCTAGGAATGCAATAACACATCCGACTACCGTCTTTACCCCGATGGAAGAAAGAGCCGTATTTTCTGTTCTTGGCTGCATACCAAGCAAGGGCTCGATTTTGCCATAAAGCTTCGGCACCAGGAACAGCGTAGGAAGCAGACAGAACAGAATTCCTGAGAATAATACATCATTAAAAAAGGCAAACCCTTCCGTTACAAACACAGACTCCGGAAGACCTGCTACTGCTTCAAAGTCCTCTATCGCAAACTGCACCTTCAGAATATCCACCATGGTACCCAAAAGCTGCTGCACGATTACCCCAAGCATTGCCGCAATACCAACCATTTTCTGATTTCTCGGATCTCTGACAAGACGTCCCGCCACATACACACCTATTGTAACGGTAACAAATTTCTCAACTTCCCCCAATCCGCCAAACTGTCCCAGCATAATTTCGCTGAACACCAATTCTCCTGTTGCTGCTCCTAACGCTGCAGACAAGGGATCAAAAAGCATACCCAATACCAGGGGAATAAACAAGAAGTATTCTACGGAAAATTCTACGATTCCCACCTGAAACTTAGGAATCAATTCCGTAATTAAGGTCGCCAATCCGTAAAGTGACATCGTCAGTACGAACACCATTAACTTCTGCGACTGCGTCGCCTGTTCTTTTCTCATATTTATCTTCTCCTTTACCCTTATTCAACACCATTGTAAATGCGGTCATGTAAAATGCACTATCCGATAAGGGTAAAACATGGGTAAAGTTTTTACCATCCCTGCGATCTCAAAAACCGAAGTTATTCTCTTACCAGAATCTGATACCCGTATTTTTTTGCGGACTTTTGTCATGTTTTTGGCAACACATAGTAACCGCCGAATCATACGGCGGTCACACAACCTCTATAAGACTATTCGCTAATAACAGTGGCAGGATTACCCTTGTACAACACTACTACACAATACCCATTTTTTTGTGCAAAATGAAATATAAATTCCGGGAGCGTATCTTTTACCACCATTGGATTTCCATCAGAATCCCTAAATCCGATTAGTGCTTCATATAAAACAACTCCTTTATGTGCTCCTATGTTCGACACATGTATCCTTTTATATTTGAGTATACATCCTTTCGTTTTCCGAAAACAATTTAAATCCTGAAATACCTTAGCTTTCTTCACACTTATCCCTATGCATATACCGCTCAGCAAGACAATCACGAAAAAAGCAAGGATGATATACAGCGCTTTTACCTCTTCTTTTCCCGAAATATGAATCAAACCTATAATTGCCAAAAAATCAATGCCCGCTGTAAAGGTTGGAACCGCAATACTGTTGCTCAGTCTGCTGCGAACAAGTTTTAAATCCTCTTCGTCTATATTCTTATGGGCAGCATCCTGAATCGAAACAATTTCTGAAATATAAGATTCAGAATCCCGAAGCTTCAGCTTGGGAACATCTTTCATCAATATGGCAAAGATCGTAAGCGGAACTAATATAACAAGTATAAACATACTAAATATCATGAAAACTTCCATATTACACCCCATGCATATCGAAAGCCCTGCTTGCGATAACTATACTCTCATTTGCCATATGACCGTGATGCTCACTTTTCGATTTCATCTCATCCCAATCGTTTTTTGTCATACAGTTCACATGAACAGTTCTCTTCTCATGCATCAGGGGAACATCCACGCCCTCCGTTGTCCACTGATATTTAAAACCAACCTTTTCCTGAACACGTTTTGACTTAGTGTTGCCTTCATAATATCCGCACCATACTTTGCTCATGCCCAAATCCTCAAAAGCGTGTCTCAGCATCTCTTTTGCGGCTTCCGGAATCAATCCCTGACCCCAGAATGGTTTCCCGAGCCAGTAGCCAAGTTCGCATTCATTATCATTCTCGGTCATATCTGTATGCCCGTTTAGCATCAGCTCAATCGCACCGATTGCCCGATTATCCGATTTCAGGCACACGGCGTATGCTTCCGTTCCGCCAAAAACGGTCCTGATAATATCCCGGCTCTCATCAATGCTCTGATGTGTCGGCCATCCGGCAATCGGTCCCACAGCCGGATCGCTGGCGTATTGATACAAATCCTCTGCATCGCTTTCTTCCCAATGGCGCAGAATCAATCTTTCTGTTTCAAGTGTCATTCCCTGTCCTCACTTCTTCTTTTTTTCGTATCCACCATGTCCTTCATGCTCTTTGGGCTTTTGCGTCATGCCCTCTTATGGGATGCCTGATCACAGTCTTACATTTCTCTGGCGCAACTTTTCTGGCATCACTGAGGTAAATCTCATGATGCAGTCGCTTATCCGTAATATCCAGAACATATCCCTGACTTTCCATAAACTCATGCATCAGTGCTACTGTGGCGGGCTCGTCATCATACGAACCGATATGCATACACTGTACGCACAGCCCTTCATCATATGTTAGAAATTCCACTTTCGAGAAATCCGTTTTCTTTTTTGCCGTTGCTTCCTGAACAGCCCAGTCAAAGTCGGCTTTCGTCACAAAATCCGGCAAACGAATCACAGATATCCCCTTGAAACTTTCTTTATGGATGTATTCTATTCCCTCTATGCCATCCTGCCACCAGAAACCCTCC
>CALWLO010000130.1 GCA_944381545.1 uncultured Acetatifactor sp.
TACATTATGGAATTTTTAAGCTACCTGGTAGTGTGCAAGATAGGATTATGCGGTCTGACAGCCTGCCTGTATCTTCAGCGCCGTTACCATACCCGGTCTGTGAGTACCGTGATCTTTTCCTGTTTATATGCCTTATCAGGGTTCATGGCGGCCTATAATTGGAATATCATGTGGCTGGATCCGGTAATCCTGCTTCCCCTGATCCTGCTGGGGCTGGAACTGCTGGTGAAGGAAGGGCGCTTTGCCTTGTACTGCGTGACGCTGGCGCTGTCCATCTACACCAATTATTATCTGTCCATTATGATCTGTATCTTTCTGGTGCTGTATTTTCTGGTACTGCTGTTTACGGAGCGGTGCAGCATCAGAGCAGTTTGGCAGTTTACTGTATTTTCCCTGCTGGCCGGGGGGATGGCGGCGGTGCTGCTGGTACCGGAGGTATGTGCGATTCTGGTTACGGATTTCGGCAACAGCAGCTTTCCGGAGGAAGTAAAGACTTATTTTACCGTGCTGGAGGAGCTGGCGAGACACTGCCTGTGCGTGCCTGCCGAACGGGGGCTGGATCACTGGCCCAATATCTACTGCGGCGTGGCCGCATATCTGATGATCCCGCTCTATGCGGTGAACCCGGGGATCCCCATGAGAAAGCGTTTTTCCCATCTGGCGCTGGCAGGATTTTTTCTGATCAGCTTTGGCACCAATGTGCTGGACTTTTTATGGCACGGCTATAATTATCCGGATTCCCTGCCGGGCAGACAGACCTTTATCTATATTTTTCTCATTCTGATCCTGTGTTATGACTGCTTTGCCCATTTGCAGGATCTGGAGCCGAAGGCCATATTGCTCAGTTATCTGGGAACCGTGGTGTTTCTGCTCTGCTGCCAGCAGTTTGTAGAAAATGAGGATATAACGGAGGATGTTTGGCTGATAACTCTGGTATTTGTCACTGTGTATGCCGTACTGCTGCATCTTAAGCGTACCAGGAGAGGGGCGCAGTGGACTGTGTGGCTGGCAATGCTTACCCTGATGGCGGTGGTGCTGGAGACAGGGATGAATACCTATACTACCAGTGTGGGCACCACCAGCCGGTCTGCCTATCTGGGGCAGCTGGACAATTACGGGGATCTGTATGCGATAGCCCAGGAGAGGGAAAGAGAGGTTGGGAATACCGGGCTTTTCCGTATGGAGAAGTTTGAACGCACAACCAAAAATGACGGCACGCTGGCGGGGTATCCCACGGCTTCTGTATTTTCCTCCACCTTAAATTCTGCTGTAGCGGATCTGTACGAACGGCTGGGAATGCGGCACAGCAAGGTATATTACAGCTTTGACGGGGCTACGGCTCTGATCTCAGCCCTGCTGAATGTGAACTATCTGTATGGAGATGGGGGCGAGGAGGCCCAGAGTGAGGAAAACAGTCTGTATACCCTCCTGGATGTCAGAGGACAGGTGGCCCTGTATGCCTGCGAAGTTACTCTGCCCTTTGGCTATGTGGCGCCGGCAGGCTATGATGTGCCGGAAGGATATGAGGGAGAGCCCCTCAGACTGCAGAACGAGATGGTAAAGCAACTGGGAGTCAGCGGGCAGCTGTTTGAGCGGACAAGCTGCAAGCGTTCCGGGGAGGCAGTAACCCTGACGGCGGAGGAAGACGGATACTACTATATGAAGCTTACCGGCTCTGGGACGAAGAAGGTTGCCATGACCGGAGCCTTAGAGCGTGATTACAGCGATCTGAAGATTTATTCCGTGCTGTATGTGGGACATCTGGAGGAAGGGCAGACTGTGACCTTCCGCAATGATGATGAAAGCGATGAGACACCGGAGTTCAATCTGGAAGCCTACAGGATGGAGGAAGAGGTGCTGACAGAGGCGCTGGCCGTGCTCTCCGAAAGGCATCTGGAGCAGGTGTCCTATGACAGCACCCATATCAGCGGACAGCTGGAACTGACCGAGCCGGGACGGCTGATTCTGTCCGTTCCCTATGAAAAGGGCTGGACAGTGACCGTGAATGGGGAGGTGCAGGAGCCGGCCCTGGTGGGCGGATGCCTGATGGCACTGGATCTGAAGCCGGGCAGCTATCATATCAGCTTGGAATATGTTCCCTATGGACTGAAGCAGGGAATTGTGCTGAGTATAGTAAGTATTCTGGTATTTGCCGGAATGATACTGCTGCGGCGCAGGGCCGGGCATACTTGAAACGCTGACTGCCTTTTTTAGGTTGTTTGCAGGCTGACCCGGTATACCACGCAGGCATGGGGAGCTACCAAAGCGGAGATCACAGTATCCGCAGCGGAGATTTCTTTCGTCCACAGCTCTGTCAGTGAGACCGGTCCCTTATATCCCAGCTCCTCCAGGGATACGGACAACTCCTGCGCATCCTCTCCCAGATTAAACAGGGCCGCATAATGGATATCCGCAGCCTCGTCATCCGCCTGCCAGATGGCTTTCTCCTCGTCCCGGCAGATCTGATGGGGTTTTACGGAGGGAGGCAGCATGGCCAGCAGGTCGTCATTGGTCAGCAGGGACAGAGTGGCTTCATCCAGCAGCGTCAGCTCGGCGCCGATCATCAGCGGAGAACCGAAAAGGCACCATAGGGTCATCATGGTGCGGGCCTCGTCCTGGGTAAAATGAGAGGTCCATTCATGACCAAAGCCCTTGCCCAGCCGTCCGATGGGCAGCATGTCACAGTCGGGGTAGCAGCCCGGAGAAACGTGATTCTGCCACAGCTCGCAGCGGAAGAACATATTTTTCAGCAAATCGAAATCATCCCACAGATCATCCGTAATCCGCCACATATTGGCATGGGTCTCATAATACCATGCCTCTTCAATGATAGCCGGTCCCGGTGAGAGCGACAGTACGATGGGACGGCCGCAGCGCCGGATGGCAGAGGAGAGCATACGGATCTCCGCCTTGCTGGAGGGCTGGTCATAACGGCAGATATCATCGCATTTGATAAAATCCACACCCCAGGAGGCATATAGCTCCAGCAGGGAATCATAGTAGGCCTGTCCCGCAGGAGTATCCTTCACTCCATACATGTCCGGGTTCCAGGGGCAGACGGAGGAGGCGATGGCTATATCGCTTGCCAGTGCATCCGTACCCTTTACGGCGCAGTGATGATGGGCGGCAATCCGGGGGATGCCCCTCATGATATGGATACCGAATTTCAGTCCCTGAGCATGGATATAGTCGGCCAGCGGCTGAAAACCGGCTCCGCCCACAGAAGAGGGAAACCGGGAAGGATCCGGCAGCAGACGGGAGTACTCGTCCATGGCTACCTCTGCAAAGGGGATATACTGATACTCCTCCCGGCGGCTTCCGGCGCCGATGGCATACCATTCAATATCGATAACGATATATTCCCAGCCGTGTTTTTTCAGATAAGCCGCCATATAGTCGGCATTGGCCTTTACCTGCTCTTCATTTACGGTAGTGTCATAGTAGTCATAGCTGTTCCAGCCCATGGGCGGGGTGGGGGCAAATTCGTTTTTATTTACACTCTGCATGGGAATTCCTCCTGAACCTTAGTATAATTTTATTATAAGATGCCAGGATTGTGGGAGTGCGCAGCACGGAACAATCCGTAGGCATCATAGCCAGGGACTTTTGCCCCTAGCATCATTATAATCCCTTTTCAGAAAAAAAGAAATAATCAGATTGGGGAAAATTTGATTAAAAAACAAAATTTCTGTTTGAAATCGTACAAGGGATATGATATAATGTAAGCGCTTACATAAAGAATATATCTGATAAGGAAAAGATTAATCAGGCATAACTGGCGAGCCGGCGGAGCTTGGAAATCTGCCGAAGCCGTCAGAGAAAGTGAGGCGTAACGTGGAACTGAGAACAGCAGTATCTCCCAGAGATGTGAAGCATTATACCACCGATCGTCTGCGGGAGGAGTTTCTGATCCAGAATCTCTTCGTGTCCGGACAGATCAAGCTGGTGTACAGCCACATCGACAGAATCATTACAGGTGCGGCAGTGCCTGTGGAGCCGATCACCCTGACTGCAGGTGATGAACTCAGAGCAGAGTATTTCTGCCAGAGAAGAGAGTTAGGGGTAATCAATATCGGCGGCAGCGGTACCATTACCGTGGACGGCAAGGTATACAGGGTGGGCTTTAAGGAGGCAATGTATATCGGTATGGGGTCACGGGATATTGTGTTTGCCAGTGACGATGCAGCAAAGCCGGCAAAGTTTTATCTGAATTCCGCTCCTGCACATCGCACTTGTCCAACGGTGCTGATCAAGCCCGAGGGTACTCCTGAGGAGGGTGTGGTCATTGTGAAGGATGAAAACAAGGTGGAGCTTGGCTGTCTGGAGGATGCCAATCACAGAGTGATCTGCAAATATATTTTGCCCGGCCAGGTGGAAAGCTGCCAACTGGAGATGGGCATGACCAAATTAGAGCCGGGGAGTGTATGGAATACCATGCCCTGTCATACACACGACAGGCGCATGGAGGTGTATCTGTATTTTGAGATGCCCGAGGATGCTTTTGTTATGCATTACATGGGCGAACCCCAGGAGACCCGCCATATTGTGATGCGCAATGAGGAAGCGGTAATCTCACCCAGCTGGTCTATTCATTCCGGCTGCGGCTCCAGAGCCTATACCTTTATCTGGGGCATGGTAGGGGAGAATCAGGATTTCGACGATATGGATGCTGTAGAAAACAAGGATCTGCGCTGAGAGCGGAAAAAAGATAGCCGATTCAATATCAATGAAAAAGGAGAGAAGAACATGAACGAATTTATCAATTTCAGCCTGGAAGGTAAAGTCGCACTGGTAACAGGAGCATCCTATGGCATCGGTTTTGCCATTGCCTCTGCATATGCAGAGGCAGGAGCGACCATCTGCTTTAATGACATCAAGCAGGAGCTGGTGGACAAGGGAATGGCGGCATATGCGGAGAAAGGCATTAAGGCCCATGGCTATGTATGTGATGTAACCAATGAAGAAGCAGTCAACGCTATGGTGGCTCAGATCGAGAAGGAAGTGGGGGTGATTGATATTCTGGTAAACAATGCCGGTATCATCAAGCGTATTCCCATGACCGATATGACTGCAGAACAGTTCAGACAGGTGATTGATGTGGATCTGAACGCTCCCTTTATCGTATCCAAGGCGGTTATCCCCGCTATGATCAAGAAGGGGCATGGTAAGATCATCAACATCTGTTCTATGATGTCTGAGCTGGGACGTGAGACCGTATCTGCATATGCGGCGGCAAAGGGTGGTCTGAAGATGCTGACCAGGAATATCTGTTCCGAGTATGGTCAGTATAATATCCAGTGCAACGGCCTTGGCCCCGGCTATATCGAGACTCCTCAGACAGCGCCTCTGCGCGAGAAACAGCCGGATGGCAGCAGGCATCCCTTTGATCAGTTTATCTGTGCAAAGACTCCGGCCAACAGATGGTTAAAGCCCGAGGAACTGACAGGCCCGGCAGTCTTTCTTGCTTCCGAAGCCTCCAATGCGGTAAATGGACATATTCTGTACGTGGATGGCGGTATCCTGGCCTACATCGGAAAACAGCCGGAATAGTCGGATAGGGCAGAGTCAAGTGCGCAGGCTCACAGTAGCCGTGCTTGCACGGGAGGCTGTGAGGATGTGCATTTGACGAGCGAAGCGCCGCCGGAACGCAGGGCGTTTCGGCGCTCTGCCCGAAGCAGGCAGGAAGTGCGCAGGCTCACAGTAGCCGTGCTTGCACGGGAGGCTGTGAGGATGTGCATTTGACGAGCGAAGCGCCGCCGGAACGCAAGGCGTTTCGGCGCTCTGCCCGAAGCAGCGGAAAGCCGTAGCAGGAGGAAAACCAAGCAGGAGGAAACCAATCATGAAAATTGCATTGATCAACGAGAACAGCCAGGCTGCAAAAAATGAGCTGATCTTTCATACCTTGAAAAAAGTGGCAGAACCCATGGGACATGAGGTGTACAATTATGGGATGTACGGAGCAGAGGATCCCCATTCCCTGACCTATGTGCAGAACGGGATCCTGGCGGCAGTGCTTTTAAACAGCGGTGCAGCGGATTATGTGATTACCGGCTGCGGTACAGGCGAGGGCGCCATGCTGGCCTGCAACTCCTTCCCCAAGGTGCTGTGCGGGCACATAGAAAGCCCCCTGGACGCTTATTTGTTTTCCCAGGTAAATGACGGCAACTGTGTGGCGCTGCCTTTTGCGGAGAATTTCGGTTGGGGCGGTGAGCTGAATCTGGAATATATTTTTGAAAAGCTGTTCTGCACTCCCGGCGGCGGAGGATATCCCAAGGACAGAGTTGTGCCCGAACAGCGGAACAAAAAGATTCTGGACGGCGTTAAGGAGATCACCCACACGGATATGGTGACCATCCTGAAGAAGCTGGATCGGGAGCTGGTAAAAGGAGCTCTGTCAGGAGAAAAATTCCGGGAGTACTTCTTTGCAAACTGCAAATGCGAGAAGCTGGCAGACTGTGTAAAGGAGATTCTGGCATAATAGGATGCAATACAGGCCTGTATATGATGGTATGGCGTTATATGCGGGAGCGGGTATGACAGGAAAACCTGTATACTGCCTGGAGAATAAATCATAAGGAGCCATACAGAAACGAGGAGAATCATGAACGCAGTTTTGGAAAAGCTTAGTAAGATTGGTATTGTGCCGGTAGTAAAGATTGACCGGGCAGAGGATGCAGTGCCTCTGGCAAAGGCTCTGTGTGCGGGCGGTCTGCCCTGCGCAGAGGTGACCTTCCGCACAGATGCGGCGGCAGAAGCAATCAAGGCCATGACCGAGAATTTCCCCCAGATGTGTGTGGGCGCCGGTACCGTGCTGAATGCGGCGCAGGTAGATGCGGCGGTGGAGGCAGGCGCACAGTTCATTGTAAGCCCGGGCTTAAATCCCAATACCGTAAAGTATTGTCTGGAGAAGAATGTGCCCATCACTCCCGGTACTTCCAGCCCTTCCGATATTGAGCAGGCGATAGAACTGGGTCTGGATGTGGTAAAGTTCTTCCCGGCAGAGCAGTCCGGCGGTCTGGCAAAGATCAAAGCCATGGCAGCTCCTTATGTCAATATGAAGTTCATGCCCACCGGCGGTATCAATGCCAAGAACCTGACCTCCTATCTGGATTTCAATAAGATCATTGCCTGCGGCGGTTCCTGGATGGTTCCCGGCGATCTGATCAACGCTGGGGAATGGGACAAGATCGAGCAGCTGACCAGAGAGGCCGTACAGACCATGCTGGGCTTTGAACTGGCACATATCGGCATCAATGCAGAAAATGAAGAGGAAGCTGTGAAAGCGGCGGATCGTTTTGCTTTCATTTTCGGTATGACGGCCAAGGCCGGAAACAGTTCCGTATTTGCAGGTACGGCGGTAGAGGTAATGAAGCAGCCCTATCTGGGCAGAAACGGGCATATCGCCATCAGAACCAATTATATCGACAGAGCTGTAAATTATTTGGAGAATGTGCTGAAGGTGGAGTTTGCTCCCGAAACAGCCAAGAGAGATGCCAAGGGCAATCTGAAGGCTATCTATCTCAAGGAAGAGATCGGCGGCTTTGCAGTACATCTGGTACAGAAGTAAATCTATCAAAATAAAGAGAGGAAAATACATAATGGCAAAAGTGATTACGATGGGTGAGATCATGCTGAGACTGTCCACCCCCAACAATGAGAAGTTTATTCAGGCAGATGAGTTTGACGTATGCTACGGCGGCGGTGAAGCGAATGTAGCGGTATCTCTGGCAAATTATGGACATGAGGCAGAGTTTGTTACGGCAGTGCCGGATAACGAGATTGGTGAATGTGCAGTGGCAGCCTTAAGAAAGTACAATGTAGGCACCAAGCATATTGCAAAAGGCGGCGAGAGACTGGGAATCTATTTCCTGGAGAGCGGCTCTTCCATGAG
>CALWLO010000131.1 GCA_944381545.1 uncultured Acetatifactor sp.
GGTGGCCATTGCCAGAGCCATAGCCCACCGGCCCCGGATTCTGCTGGCGGATGAACCCACGGCGGAGCTGGACAGCGCCATGGCGGCGGAGGTGGCCCGGCTGTTCCGGGAGCTGACCCGCAGGGAGCGGGTGACCGTCGTCATGACCACCCATGATACCGGCCTGATGGATGCAGGGGATCTGGTCATTGAGCTGGAGAACGGCAGACAGGTGACGGGGGAGCAGCAGGAAACGGAGCGTTAGGGCGCCGGAACGGAGGACGATATGCCGGAGGCAATGATACAGGCGGACGGCCTGGTAAAAATCTATAAGACCAAACAGACGGAGGTGCTGGCGCTGCAGGGGCTGGATCTCACAGTGGAGGAGGGGGAGCTGACCGCCCTGATCGGCAACAGCGGCAGCGGTAAATCTACCTTTTTAAATATGATCGGCGGCCTGGACAGACCCAGCGCCGGTTCGCTGACGGTGGGCGGGAAAAATCTGTTTACCATGACGGAGCGGGAATTGGTGATCTATAAGCGGGACACGGTGGGCTTTGTCTGGCAGAATAATGCCCGTAATCTGCTGCCCTATCTGTCGGCTCTGGAAAATGTGATGATGCCCATGTATTTGTCGGAGGTGCACAGGAAAAAGGCAAGGGCGCTGGAACTTCTGGAACTGGTAGGCATGTCCTCTAAAAAACACAGCCGCTTAAATACCCTCTCCGGCGGAGAGCAGCAGAGGATCGCCATTGCTATTGCTCTGGCCAATTCCCCTAAGCTTTTGCTGGCGGATGAACCCACCGGCAGTGTGGATTCCCGTACAGCAGATTATATATTTGATGTTTTTACGGAATTGAATCGTCAGGGTCAGACCATCCTGATCGTAACCCACGATGTGGCATTGTCAAAGAAGGTAAAGCGCGTGGTGGCAATCCGGGACGGTAAAATCAGCAGTGAACGTATTTTGAAGGAGAAATATGCGGATCGAATCAAAGAAGCCGCCATTGATTGGCGGACGGAGGATACCCAGGAGGAATATGCTGTTATTGATAAGGCAGGAAGGGTACAGATTCCTGGAGATATCCTGGAGCATTTGAAGCTGCAGGATAATAAAGTGAAGCTGGAGCTGTCGGAGGGAAAGGTTATCATCAGCAGCCCCTCAAAGGAAAATTGAGCAGTAACTTTTCAAAAGACCGGGCCGCATGCGGGCCCGGTCTTTTAAAATCCTAGGAATAAGGAGAGTCATTCAGTAAGGTTTTACTGTTTTTGGAACGATATTCGCTTGGCGTGCAGCTCTTGTACTGCTTAAACAGCCGGTTAAAGGTAGAGATGCTGGGAAAGCCGGCCTGAAGCGCCACCTCGGTAATGGACAGATCCGGTCTGGCCAGCAGTTCCTCTGCTACCTTGATACGCCGGTGACAGAGATAGTCACAGAAAGTAAAGCCGGTGTACTGCTTGAACAGTCTGGAAAAATGGTATTTGCTGAATCCGGTGGCTTCAGCGATCTCTTCCAGATTCAGCTCCTCCATATAGTGGTCGTCTATGTATTCCATCACATTATTGAACTTCTGAACATATTCCCTCTGCTTGTACAGCCGTACATTGGGAAACAGGTTGCTGGCATTGATATGGTTGTAGCCGAGCTTGGTGAAAAAGTTCAGCAGCAGGGAAAATATCGTCAGCTCCGCATATTCGTTCCCGCTGAAATATTCCTCCCGCATCTGGATCAGGATCTGGCAGAGATCCTCATAGATCTGAGAATAGTTCTTTTTCGTAATATACAGCGGCTGAGCCATGATGGACTGGATCCCCACAAAGCTTTTCAGCTTGGTGATCAGAGTAATATCAAATAAGAAGATAAAGCGGCTGCCGGTTTCCGGCGCCCGCAGTTCATGCAGCTCTCCGGGAGGAATTATCATGATCTCACCCGGAAGCACCCGGAAATTATGGTCTGCAGTCAGTACATCATAGTGGTTCTCAATGGGCATGATAATTTCCAGGGCAGAATGCCAGTGGGCATCAAAATTGTCCGTCTGCGTGTTCAGCCAGACCCGGATGGTGGAATTGTTTTGAAATTGTACCGCTTCACAGGAATTTGAAACATTCCGGATACCCGTAAAATCATAATTGATACTGGTAAAATCAAGAAAGTTGCCGGCTGTTTTCTTAGCGGCCATCTGCGGCGCCTCCTTTTATCATTGTGAAGAAATTTTCAGCATAGTTATAATTCGCAAGAAATGCTATATTCATCAATTTTTGCTTTTCGCTGATAATAGCGAAAGCCCTTTTTTGTAGGGAAAATGTCCAAAAATCCAGATAACAAAGGACATTTCTATTAATCTTAGTTTAGCATTAAAAGGTTAAAAAGTAAATATTGCACAACAATTTTTTGAAAATCTGGCAAAAAGTAAGCAATGTGTGAAGAATAAATAGCAAAAATTAAGAAGACTAATATAAATAAATCGAATATAATGAATACATAAAATGTAAAAAGTATGGAATATCTATATTTTTGGTTGTACACAGGGAGGCATGTATGAATAAGACTGTCAAGAAATTACTCATACTCATAGGCGTGGTAGCGGTGTTTGTAGTATTTTGCGTGCTGCTGAGTCTGAGAGAGGTGGAGACCTTTGAGGATAAGTATGCGGGCAAGGATTTGACTGTGGATGCCGAAGGTGCAGTCAGGGAGGGGACTTATACCCGTTATCTGAGCGCCCATGCAGATGCAATATGTCCGCAGACGGAGGTGGCGCTGGATCTGTTTGCCTATACTGCAGAGGGCAGTGTAGAGGTTTATCAGGATTATGAAGGTGCAGATGAGTCCCTGTTTACGGATACGAAGTCCATGGTGACCTGGGAGATAGAGGTGCAGGAGGCCGGTTTCTACAATATTGTACTGGACTATCTGATCCCGGAGTCCAGAGGTGTGGCAGCAGAACGGGCCCTCTATATTAATGGGGAGCTTCCTTTTGATGATGCCGGCAATATGGCATTCACCCGTATCTGGACGGATGGCGGAGAGGTGAGGGTGGATAATCAGGGGAATGAGATCCGGCCCACCCAAGTAGAAGTATTTGAATGGCAGAGCGCATACTGTGAGGATAGTATGGGTTACATTTCTGAACCATATATGTTTTATCTGGAAAAGGGCGCCAATACCATCAGCCTGGAGGCAGTGAATGAGCCTATGGTATTAAAGGATGTGAGCATCCGCCCGGTAACGGAGACGGATACTTATGCAGAGTACAGAGCCAAACAGACAGGAAGCCCAGCTTCCGAAACAGGGCTTTCCTATATTCAGGTGGTTCAGGGTGAGGATTCCACTGTTCGTTCCGAATCCTCCTTATACGCAAAATATGACAGATCCTCACCCACCACTCAGCCCTATACGGTAATGCGTACAGTATTGAATTATGTGGGCGGTGATGCCTGGAGAAGTGCAGGGCAGTGGATCCAGTGGGATATTGAGGTGCCGGAGGACGGCTATTACAATATTACGATCAAAGGGCGCCAGAACTATTCCCGGGGTAGCGTGTCCAGCCGTATTTTATACATAGACGGGGAGATTCCTTTTGAGGAAGCAAAGAGTATTTCTTTTGATTACAGTAATGACTGGGAGTGCAAGACTCTGAGTGACGAGGAGGGCAATCCTTATGAGTTCTGGCTGACTGCCGGTACCCATACCCTGCGCCTGGAGGCTACTCTGGGAGAGATGGGACCGATCATGGAGGAGCTTGAGGACAGTACTTTCCGATTAAACCAGATCTACAGGACGATTCTGGTATATACCGGCGCCACACCCGACCATTACAGGGATTACCATATTGATACCAATTATCCCGAGGTTATGGAAGCTATGGATCTGGAGCGCATGAGGCTCTATAAGGTTGTGGATGAAGTGGTAGCTTTCAGTGGACAGAAAGCAGATAAGATTGCCACGGCCCAGACCATTGCACAGCAGCTGGAGAGATTCCTGGAAAAGCCGGGCAAGATCACCACAGAGTTTACCACCTTTAAGGATAATATTACGGCGCTGGGTACCGCTATTTTAAATATGACGGAATCCAAGCTGGATATCGACTATATTGTGGTCAGCGGTACGCAGGCGGAGCCGGAGAAAGATACTTCCAACTTTTTCGAGCAGGCAGCACATGAGATCCGTTCCTTCATCGCCTCTTTCATTGTGGATTACGATGCAGTGGGCGATGTGTATGAAAATGAAGACAGCGACGTTATTAAGGTGTGGGTTTTGACCGGACGCGACCAGGGTACGATCCTGAAGTCCATGGTGGACGATACCTTTACTCCACAGACCGGTATCAAGGTCAACGTCGAGATCGTCGCACAGGATGCGCTGCTGACGGCTGTGGTAGCGGGAAGAGGGCCGGATGTGGTGCTTTCCATCGGTGCAGACCAGCCGGTCAATTATGCACTGCGAAATGCGGTAGAGGATATCACCCAGTTCCCGGATTACCAGGAGGTGCTTTCCAATTACACACCGAGCTCCTATGAGCAGTACTCTCTGGACGGACATATTTATGCTGTACCTGAGACGCAGACCTTTAATGTCATGTTCTATCGCAAGGATGTGCTGGAGCAGCTGGAGCTGGAGGTGCCCAGCACCTGGCAGGAGCTGATTGAGATGCTGCCGACAATACAGGGCAATAATATGTCCATCGGACTTCCCAGTGCGGGAGGCAGCAGCGGCTCTGCAGCGGCAACCACACAGGTTGCTTCTACTGCTCCGGATCTGAGTATGTATTTCAGCCTGCTGTTCCAGTATGGCGGCGACTTGTACAATGAAGCGGGCACGAGAACCACCATTAATGAAGAAGCCGGGGTGGAGGCTTTTGCAGATTATATTAAGTACTTTAACGATTACGGCATTCCTACCTGGTTTGATTTTGTCAGCCGGTTCCGTTCCGGTGAGATGCCCATTGGCGTGGCAAACTATGCTACCTATAATACGCTGATGGTATCTGCCCCCGAGATCCGGGGACTGTGGGATTTCACACTGATTCCCGGTACGGAGAAGGTGGATGAAAACGGCGAGACCTACATAGACCGCTCAGACTTTATTACCGGCAGCGCAACCATGATGATCAAACAGGAGGATGAGATCACCAAACAGAATGCTTGGGAATTTATGAAATGGTGGGCGCAGACCGATACCCAGGTGCGGTTTGGCCGGGAGATCGAGGCTCTGCTGGGATCCTCTGCCAGATATGCAACAGCAAACTATAATGCATTTTCCCAGCTGGCATGGAGTGCGGACGATATCGAAGTGCTGATGGAGCAGTGGCAGCAGACTGTGGGGATCCGGGAGGTGCCCGGCGGCTACTACACGGGTAGACATATCACCAATGCGATCCGTAAGGTAATCAATGACAAGGATGACCCGAGAGAGACGGTTCTGGATTACGCCATCACGATCAATGAAGAGCTTACCAAGAAACGTACTGAGTTCGGTCTGCCGACGGAATAGGGAGGTAAGGAATGAAAGAATATTTACAGAAATACGTAAAGCTCCGAAAGCATAACTTTCGGGTGGCAGTCAAGAAAGCCAAGCGGTCAAAAATGTGTTATGCTTTCCTGGCCCCTTATGCGATCCTGTTTACTATGTTCTACATATTGCCGGTATGTACCTCCATATTTTTCGGTTTTACCTACTATAATATATTGGAGTCTCCCAGATTTATCGGCGTACAGAACTATATCAGCCTGATCCTGCAGGATGATATCTTCCTAAAGGGTGTAAAAAATACGTTTATGATTGCGGTGATTACCGGACCTCTGGGCTATATCATGTCATTCCTGTTTGCTTGGCTGATCAACGAGCTGCCCCGGTGGATCAGAGCGGTGGCGGTGGTGGTGTTCTACGCACCGTCCATTGCCGGCAATGTATTCGTAATCTTCTCCATTTTCTTCAGAGGAGATGCCTACGGATATGTCAATGCACTGTTGATCGATATGGGCCTGATCGATGCACCGATCCTTTGGCTGACAAATCCGGACTATATGCTGCCGATCTGTATGGTCGTTATCCTGTGGATGAGCTTGGGTATGGGCTTTCTCTCCTTTGTGGCAGGTCTTCAGGGTGTGGATCGTTCCCAGTATGAGGCGGGCTGCATCGATGGCGTGAAGAACCGTTGGCAGGAGCTTTGGTTCATTACTCTGCCGAATATGAAGCCCATGCTGATGTTCGGTGCGGTTATGGCAATCACCCAAGCCTTTGGCGTGTGTGACGTGACTATGGCGCTCTGCGGTTACCCCAGTACGGACTATGCGGCGCGTACCGTTGTAACCCACCTGTTCGACTATGGTTTTTCCAGATTTGAGATGGGATATGCATCAGCGATCGCAACGATGCTGTTCCTGGTAATGATCTTATGTAACAAAGCAATTCAAAGTCTGTTGAGAAGAGTAGGAACCTGATATGAGCAAAACGAAAACACAAACCATAACAGTAAAACAACCGAGACACAGGATCATAAAGAGAAGGCAGCCCAACCGATCCAGGGTAGGAGATTTTTTCGTATATCTGTTCCTGCTGCTCATGGCAGTGGCTATGGTATTCCCGCTGGTGTATGCGATTGAATCGGCGCTGAAGCCCCTGGATGAGTTATTTAAGTTCCCTCCCACTGTATTTGCGCAGAACCCGACACTGGACAATTTCTCCGACCTTTTTGTAACCATGGGAAAGTCCTGGGTGACCTTCTCCAGATACATATTTAATACGGTGTTTATCACAGCAGTGGGTACCTTCGGACATCTAATTGTGGCCTCCATGGGGGCGTTCGTACTGGCAAAGTATGATTTCCCGGGAGGACAGGGCTTTTTCAGAGTGGTTACCGTAGCCATGATGTTCAATGGATATGTGACCATGATCCCCAACTATCTGATTATCAATGCTCTGGGCTGGGTGGATACCTATTGGGCAATTATCATTCCGGCTTTTGCCGGGCCTACCGGGCTGTTTCTGATGAAGCAGTTCATGGAAGGTTTGCCTACTTCCCTGATTGAGGCGGCTAAGATTGACGGCGCTAATGAGTGGAAGGTGTTTATGAATATTGTAATGCCCAATGTAAAGCCGGCATGGCTGACCCTGATTATCTTTTCTGTGCAGGGCCTGTGGAACAACAAGGCGGCAACCTTCATTTACTCCGAGGAAAAAAAGACGCTGGTTTATGCATTGCAGCAGATCCAAAGCGGCGGTATCGCCAGAACCGGACAGTCGGCGGCGGTACAGGTTATCGTAATGGCAGTCCCGATCTGTATCTTTATTCTTTCTGAGAGCCAGATTCTGGAGACAATGGCAAGCTCCGGCCTGAAGGATTAGGCTGAAACTGATAGGAATGAGGTGGCGTATGAGAAAGATAATAAAAAGTGCCGGCATCCTGCTGACAAGTGCCGTAATGCTGATCGGTTCTTCCTTGTCGGTATGTGCAGCCGATAACAGAAGCTATACCTACAATTATGATTACTGGGGAGATGTCCAGAATTCTCCAGATGCCTATACGGTATCCGGGGTCTATACCTCCGTGGATCTGGGTTTGGATAAGAACTTAAGCCAGCCCCAGGGATTGTTTGTTTATGATAATCTGGTCTATATCTGTGATACGGGCAACAACCGTATTGTGGTGGTGGAACGGATCAATGAGGAGGGCTTTAAATTAAAACAGGTGATTGATTCGTTTCAGGGCGATGTGGAAATCAACACTTTCTCCGGCCCTACGGATATTGCAGTGTCCGAGGAGGGGGATCTGTATATTGCCGATAAGGGCAATAGCCGTATTCTGAAGCTGGACGCAGACTTAAACTATGTGATGCAGTTTGATAAGCCGGTGGACAATACGCTGGATCCGGCGATTACCTTTTCCCCCA
>CALWLO010000132.1 GCA_944381545.1 uncultured Acetatifactor sp.
TGGAGATCGGCAACCGGCAGCTGCGTATTACGGCGCTGGAGGTATTGGATGGGGACAGTCTTGCGCCCCAAAAGCGTTTCGCCATAGGGGATTCCCTGTTGATTCGTCTGCATTACAAAAGAATGGATCCCAATCTGCGGGAGAGTATGTGCAGCTTCAGCGTCTATCGAAGCGATGGACTGAACTGTTATTCTACTAACTGCTTTATCAACACCGGAAAAAACGTGCTTCTGCAGGATAAGGGCACGGTGGAGCTTCTGATGCGGCGTCAGCCGTTTATGCAGGGTGAATATAAGATTGATATATCTCTGAATAAGGATTACGGGCCCACCTACCATGGAATATTGAATGCCTATACCTTTGAAGTATATAATACGCTGACGGATTACGGCGTGATACGCCCTGATCTGGAATGGAATCTGAACGGAGGGGAAGCTCATGAAGAATAATGTGGATGTAGCGAAGATCATGGAGGAGATTCTTCAGAATGTAGAGCAGCAATATGGAGCGGGATATGAAGGCTCATTGTCACAGATGCTGGAGAAAAAGAAGGAGGAGATGGAACCGCTGGTGAAGCGTATCCATGCCCTGGACGGCATTCATCTGAGGATTCCGCCTTATACTGATAAAGGGGCTGTGGCTGCAAAGCTTATGCGGCTGATCAGCAGAATTACCTCCAAGCTGACCAGATTTATCAATTTCCAGCAGAACGAGATAAATAATAAAGTTGGTACTTCACTGGATATTCTGCAGGAGAGCACGGAGGAGATTGCTTTGTGGAGCAGGGAGATAGAGGCACGCCTATCCCTGCTGGAGCGAAACGCCGGTTCGGGTAGGGCGAGTGTCCAGACAGCGGAAAAGGAGCCGTTTGATCAGGAGACCTATCTGGCTTTTGAAGAGCAGCACAGGGGGAACCAGGAGGAAATCCGCCGCCGGCAGCAGTATTATCTGGACAGCTATGTAAAGGAATGGCTGGGAGAGGATATAAAGGGAGAGGTTGTGGATCTGGGCTGCGGCCGGGGAGAATGGCTGGATATTCTGCAGGAAAGCGGCTACAAGGCCCTGGGCATTGATATGAACGAGGCTTCCTTGGGCGAGTGCAGGAATAAGGGGTTGCGGGTGATGCAGATGGATGCAGTGGACTATGTGAAGTCCCTGCCGGACGAAAGCGTCAGCATGATCACCTCGTTTCAGTTGATTGAGCACTTGGAACTATCCCAGCTGCTGGTTTTGTTCCGGGAGATGGGCCGCGTGGTGAAAAAGGGGGGCATCATCATCATGGAAACTCCTAATCCCTGCAATTTGCTGGTAGGGGCAGCATCCTTTTATCTGGATCCCACCCATGTGAGACAGCTGCATCCGGAATTTGTCCGGTTTTTGGCAGAGAAAAACGGATTCAGCCGGATCGAGATAGTATACCCGGAGCAAAATAAGACGGAGGAATGGTGGGACAGCCTGATAGAGGAAGAAACCACTGATATTCAGGAATCCCCATGCTTTAGGGCAGTGGTGAATGAACTGAAGCGGACGATCTGGTCATCTGCCGATTATGCGATAGTGGCAAAAAAACAGGAGGCAAAATGAATATTCTGATAGACGGACAGACTCTGGAGACAGAGGAGATCAACAGAGGAATCGGCGTATATTTTAAAAACTTAGTGACAAATATGGTGAGACAGTCCGTAGGAGATATCTGGTATATCACGGTAAGCAATGAAAAGGTTGTCAGGAAATTGGGAGGCTGGACAGCAGGCAGGCTAAATCCCATCGCAGACAGAGTATTTGCCCCGGGGACGGATTATGACAGGGAAGAGCTTTATTCTGAACGTATCAATCAGGTGATTACCCAGTATCGCATAGACCGGTTCTGGTGTCCCAATCCGCTGATGGTGAATGTACTTTTTCCCAATAAAGCAATATGCTGCCCCTTTTATGCCACGATATATGATCTGATCCCGTATCTGATGCCGGTGAGGGACTGGGAGGAGCGGATCACGCAGGAATATCATCGCAGGCTGGCATATCTGAAACAGGTGCATATGATCTGTATCTCGGAAGCTACCAGGACAGATTTGCGCCGGATCATCGGAGAGGATGTAAGGGCCGATGTGACGATGCTGGCGGCGGACAGCAGCCTGTTTTATGGGGAGAGGCAGGCGCATGTGCCCGACGGCAGGGCGAGCATTGTATATACAGGTGGTTTTGATTACCGTAAGAACTTATATGGTGCGGTTAAGGCTTTTGCGGAGGCAAGAAAGGCCATCCCTGATCTGGATGTGACTTTTTCCATTGTGGGAAAATATCATGCGGAGGGCCGGGAAAAGCTGGAGCAGTACCTGGAGGAGCTGGATGTACGGGACAGCGTGCAGCTGACTGGATTTCTTCCGGATGAGGAATTAGCTGCGTTGTACAGGAGAGCGGATGTATTTTTCTTCCCTTCCCTGTATGAGGGCTTCGGACTGCCGCTGCTGGAAGCCATGCTGGGCGGCGCCTTTATTCTCTCCGCAGATAATTCCTCCCTGCCGGAGGTATGCGCCGGACATGCCATGCTCTGCAATGCACAGGATACGGAGGATATGGCGGCGCATCTCAGGGAGGCTGTATATGCATCCCTGCAGGAGAGTATGGAGTCCAAGCGGGCCAGACAGGAATATGCCATGGGATTTACCTGGGAAAAGACGGCGAGGGAGACGTTGGCTATTCTGGAGGATATGGGGGATCTGAAAAATGGTTCCCGGAAAAAGATCGCCCTGGTGGCTCCCTGGCCCAAACAGCAGACGGGAATTGCCAATTATGTCTATCGGATCGTGCCGTACCTGAAGGTATACTGCGATGTGGATCTGTTTGTAGATAATGCCATGGACAAGGACTGCGAGTTGTTGGCATATGAGTATGGAAACCGTTACACCATTGATCGGTTGGAGGAGCTGCACGGAAATTATGATGAAATTATTTATCATATCGGTAATTGTGTACAGTACCATGCAAATACCTATAAGCTTTTTGAAAAAATAGGGGGCATTGCGGAAATTCATGACTTTAATCTGAATGCATTTTTTTATCACGGATTTTATACTGCCGGACAGAAAGAGATTTACCGCAGGATTCTGAAAGCGGGTTATGGTGAGGCTGGGGAGCTGCATTATAAAAGGTTGGAGAAAAAGCTTGAAAATCCTGACGGTACAAAGTATCCCATGGCTCATGGCATAGCCAGACAGGCCGGTAAAGTAATCGTGCATAACGAATGGTCTTATCGGCAGTTACAGGGGGATGTAAAAAAATATCTGGTGCCCCATCCCTGCTTTGAAATGGATGAGACGGACGAAAGCAGCAGAGAAGAGATGCGGGAGAGAGTAAGGGAAAGGATCCACTATCATGCCGGGGAGATCGTGCTGGGGTGCCTGGGATGGATGAACAGCAATAAGCGTCCCCAGGTCATGATACAGAGCCTGGCCAGGCTGCGCCGGATGGGCTATCCGCTGAAGCTGGTATTCTGGGGAAATAAAGGAACCCAGGAGTGCAATGCCCTGATTGAGAGGGAGAAGCTGCAGGATGCTGTGGTCATCACCGGCTATCTGGAGAGGGAGGAGTATCTGGCCGGATTGGAGTTGAGCGATATTATTCTGAATCTGCGTTATCCAACCATGGGAGAATCCTCAGGAACCCTTTGTGAGACTATGAAAGTCGGAAAGCCTTCCGTAGTGACGGCGATCAATCAATATCTGGAGTTTCCGGACGATGTATGCTGGAAGGTGCCCCTGGGCCGGATGGAGGTGCCGGCCCTGACTGCCATGGTGCAGTATCTGCTGGAGCATGAGGAGGTACGCAGGGCCATGGCGGAGAACGCCAGAGCATATGCGGATCAGGTGCTAAGCTGTGAGAATATTGCCCGGCTGTATGCCAGAGTGATAATGGAGGGATGAGAATGAAGCCTATTGCATTGGTGGTGCCGTGGTATGGCGATGATATCAAAGGCGGTGCGGAGCAGGCTTGTAATTATCTGGCTCACAGCCTTCAGCGGGCAGGGGCGGAGGTGGAGGTGTTTACCACCTGTGTGAAAGAGGCTTCTGCCGATCGGGGCAGGAATACGATGGAGGCTGGGGCTCATATGGAAAGCGGTATCCTGGTGAGACGCTTTCCGGTGAAGCCTCAAAACCTTGCGCTTTACGGACCGGCTAATCTGAAGCTGTACCGCAACGAACCGGTTACGCTGGAAGAGGAGCGGATCTATTATGAGGAAGATATTAACAGTCCTCAGATGTACCAATATATTCGGGAGCACAGGGAGGATTACAGGTGTTTTGTCTTTACACCCTATCTTTATGGCCCCAGTTATCATGGTTCCCGGGAGTGCCCGGATAACTGTGTTATGATTCCCTGCTTTCATGACGAAAGCTATGCCCATATGAGTCTGACCAGAGAGATGGCGGAGCGAATGAAAGGGTTGGCCTTTTTGTCCAGACCGGAGGCGGAACTGGCCATGCGTCTGTATGATTTGTCCCATGTGCATACAGAAGTGCTGGGAACGGGGATTGATACGGATTGGCATAAGAACTGTGATGCAGAGAGATTCCGGAACAAATATGGGATCCATCATGATTTTATCTTGTATGCCGGAAGAAAGGATCCCGGGAAAAAAGCGGATCAGCTGCTGGACTTTTATGGTAAATATAGCAGCAGCAACCCCGGAAGAAACCTGGATCTGGTATTCATCGGCGGCGGCAGCATGGAGATCCCCGGGGAGTATCAGGACAGGGTACATGACCTGGGCTTTGTATCGGTGGAGGATAAGCATAATGCGTTTGCCGCTTGTACGATCCTGTGCAACCCCTCTTATTTTGAGAGCTTTTCCATCGTGATCATGGAGGGCTGGTTGGCCAAGCGCCCGGTTTTGGTATCGGAGCATTGCGCAGTTACCAAGAATTTCTGCTTGGAGACAGATGGAGGACTTTATTTCAGAGATTACCCTACTTTTGCCGGAACAGTGGATTATCTGCTGGATCACCCTCAGATAGCTGACCAAATGGGAGAGAACGGCTTTGCGTATGTGATGGAGCACTTTACCCATGAAATAATTGCAGAGAAATATCTGCGTTTTCTGGATAGATGTTTGGGATAGGACAGCTACGGAGAAGGTCGGATGACTTCGCAGAAGGTAAATGAGGAGAAAGAGGTATGAGCAGATTCGGAAAGAAAGTACTTGTTATGCTGCTTGCCGGGACACTGGCTCTGACCGGAAACGGTATATCTGTGCAGGCGCAGCAGGACGGCATATCGGTGTCGGAGACAGGGCAGGAGATGCCTACAGTCAGCGGCAGCGACGGACTTGAGAAGGAGACAGCTGGCGAAGAGACGGAAGAAGTGCCGGAGGATGAGCTGGATTATATCCTAGGGCGCCGGATGACACAGGAGGAGCAGCAGGCACAGGAAGAGCTGTATGCCTATTATCACCAGTTTTCGGGCGGCATCATCCTGCCGGAGGAGCTACCGGGGGACAATACACTGCCCGCCGGTATGCTGGAGGTCAGAGGGAGTCTTCCGGCGCAGTATGATGCCCGCAATGTAAATGGCAGAAGCCTGGTGCCGGCTGTCAGAAACCAGACCCGCTATAATACCTGCTGGTGTTACACAAGCCTGGCCAGCCTGGAGATTAATTTGATTAAGAAAGGGCTGGCGGGTACCGATGTGGATCTTTCCGAACATCATCTGGCCTTTTTCTCCAATTACTCAGCGCCGGATCCTCTAGGGAACGATGGGTCTGCCAGAAGCTGGTTTGATTCCTCCAGAGCATCAGGACGTACATATTATGATATGGGCGGCAATCAAAGCATGACGGCGCTTGCACTGATGAACTGGAAGGGAGCCGTAGAGGAGAGTCTGGTTACAGACAGTATGGTTACCGCCGGATTATCTGCGGGAGATACGGAATTTGCCTACGGACAGGATATTTATCATATGAGTAACTGGTATCAGGTTCCGGCAAGGGATAATGCAGCAATGAAAGCTGCTATTCTGGAATATGGCTCCGTTAGCATCATGTACAGCTCAAATGACAGCTATTATAATTACTCTACAGCTGCTCAGTATTGCGATAATGCCGATGCGGGCGTAGATCATGCCGTAACGATTATCGGTTGGGATGATTCCTACAGCAGAAACAACTTTAAAACCCGGCCTGCGAATAACGGTGCATGGCTGGTGCGCAATTCCTGGGGAACCTACTGGGGCGACAGCGGATATTTCTGGCTGTCCTATGAAGATATGTCTGTTTATCATACGGCATATGTTTTTGAAGGTATCAGCAGCAAGGAGTACGACAATAATTATCAGTATGACCATGCCACTGCCTATGGGTATATTCCGGCAAAGCATGTGGCCAATGTATTTACCGTTAAGGGGAATGAAAACAGGATGGAGAATCTGGAGGCCGTAGGAATCCAGCTGGAAAACTCGGGAATCAGCTATAGTCTGCAGATCTATAAGAACCTGACAGATGTATCGGATCCCACCAGCGGAGAACCCCAGCTGACCGTGCCGCAGACAGGAATTACCGGATATGCCGGATATTATATGATTCTCCTGAAGGAGACGGTAGCTCTGGAACCGGGGGACACCTTTGCGGTGGTATTTGATCTTGAGAAAGATTCGGAATATCCGTATGTCTGCCTTGAGTACAGTACGGAGGGATACCGTCACAGTGAAGCGGCGGCAGGAGCAGGAGAAAGTTTTCTGATTTATAATGGAAGCGGATGGAGCGATTTTGGGGAGCTGTTTGATGCTAACCTGAAGATCAAGGCGTACACTGTCAATACCGCTATAGAAATCATTGCCTGCCGGGGAATCAGTATAAAAGCGCCGGAGCATGTGATCAATGCAGGGGAAACAACCACCTGCGAGGTAAGCTTTGACCCCGTGAATACAACGAGCAAGGCATTAATCTGGAGTTCCAGCAATCCATCTGTTGCCACCGTGAGCAGTGACGGTGTGGTTACCGGCATAAAAGCGGGTACGGCCAAAATCACTGCCACCACAGTGAAGGGGGGCTATAGTGCCGATTGGGATATCACTGTCGTGCAGCCGGTGACAAAGGTGGAATTCAGCTATTCTGCTGAGGAATACTATGTAGGGGATACCTATGAGGCCACGGTGAAGATCGGACCGGCAGACGCCACAGATAAGAGTCTTACTTGGAGCAGCTCCAACCCCCGGGTGGCAGAGGTGGACGGCAGCGGCAGCATTACCGTTAAGGCCGAGGGTACCGTAAAGATCACCGCCACTGCTCAAAGCGGCATCAGCCATTCCCTGACGATCCGGACCAAGGAGGATCTGGTGTACTCCTTTGTAAAGCGTATGTATACCGTGGCGCTGGGGCGGGAAGCGGAAAAGGATGGACTCCGTTACTGGACAGAGCGTCTGAAAAATGAGGAGATCGCCGGCGCTGGCGTAGCCTATGGCTTTATCTGCAGTGAGGAGATGAAAGTGCGCCGGCTCAGTGATGGCGACTATGTGGACATTCTGTATCGAACCTTTTTCAACAGAGAGGCGGAGCAGGAGGGCAGGGCATACTGGATGCAGAAGCTGGAGGAGGGAAGCACCCGGGAATTTGTGCTCAGCGGATTCGTCAATTCCCCGGAATTCAGCGACCTCTGCGACCGTTACGAGATTGCCCGGGGGACTATGCAGGCGGACGGCAGCTCGGTATACCGCCCGAATGTCAGGGAGTTTGTGCTGCGTCTGTATACTAACGTACTGAACCGCCGGGGCGAAACAATGGGGGTGGAGGACTGGTCCAACTGGATCA
>CALWLO010000133.1 GCA_944381545.1 uncultured Acetatifactor sp.
CTCCACCTCTCTCTCCCGCACAGGCCGGTACAGCTCCCCGGCCTGGCAGAGCCGGCAGCCCCGGATGCAGCCCCTCTGGATCTCCAATACCACTCTGTCCTGGGTCACTTTGATATAGGGCACTACCGGCTTCATGGGATAATAGGTGTTGGACATCTGCATCTCCACCTCTTTTAAGACAGTGCGGGGGATCCCCTCCTCAGTGGGTTCAAAGCTTTTGATAGTACCGTCCTCATAATAGGATACCTGATAAAACCGTGGTACATACATTCCGGGGAGTTTTGCTGCTCTGCGCAGGAATTCCACCCTGCCGCAGCCCTCTCTTTTACAGGTCTTATACAGATCCAGCAGATTCCGGTATTGAGTCTCGCCCTCCCCGATATAGAACAGATCAAAAAAATCCGCAATCGGCTCCGGATTATAGGTGCAGGGGCCGCCGCCGATGACAATCGGGCAGTCCTCTCCGCGCTCCGATGCCAGCAGCGGGATCTGGGACAGATCCAGCACCTGCAGGATATTCGTATAACACATTTCATACTGTATGGTAATGCCCAGAAAATCCATATCCTTGATAGGTTCCTGGGATTCCAGACCAAAAAGGGGAATCTGCTGCGCCCTCATGATGCGGTCGAGATCCACCCAGGGGGAATAGACCCGTTCGCACCACACATCTTCCCAGCTGTTAAACATATCATAGAGAATTTGGATCCCAAGGTGGGACATGCCGATCTCGTATACATCCGGGAAACACATGGCAAATCGTACCTCCACCCGGGACTTGTCCTTTACCACCGCATTTACTTCATTGCCGATATACCGGGCGGGCTTTTCTATCTGCATCAGAATATCATCTGACAGAGCCAGCTTTTCTGTCATCATCTGTTTTATTCCTTTCCGTCTTTCTTTCTGTTGTGAAGCTTTGCCCTCTTAGTATACGTCATCAGAACGGTAAAAGCAAATAAATCATGCACAATTTCATTTATTAATCCTGTCAATTATCTGTTGCGCAATATCCGCATTAATTTGCACGATGAAAAGGTCTTCCCGCTTTCTCATTAATACATATCCTTCCGAATAAATATCAATTAAATATATTTCAAATAATTTTTAGGTATTTCAGGATAGTAAACCCCTTCTGCGTTTGCTGCAATATCGGCTTCTGATGGTTTATCGGTGGCACACCCTGTCAGTATGAATGTACATAATAAACCCAAAATGAATTTTTTTAAAAATTTAATTTTATCATCAATTTCTCCTTTAAATACATTTTCAACATCAACTATATACTCATCATATTGTTGATGTTCCGTAATGCTATTCACTGTTCCAATAAGTATTAAATCTGCAGCTTCCAACAAATTCCAAACATGTTTGAAGTATAGTAAAACCCTGCAGCATTCAGTTCAGACCGGGCTCCACCATAATATCTTATTGTTGCATTTGATGTAGAGGTAGTAATTGAAGAAGATATTCCTGCAGATGACCATTTAGAAACAGCCGAATTCACATAAGTAGAAATATTAAATGAAGAGGATAAGTTTGTAAAAAAAGTATTAGGTGATGTGCTCCAATAGCCTACATTCGTAGCATTTGAATACCATGTCATGTTTATATTTTTGCCAGCAGCCTCAACATTAGTATAAAACATCATAAAAGTAAAAGCCATTACACACAATAAACAAGAAATATAAAGATAATTAATTACACTCTTCCGCATATATTTTCTCCTCATAGATTTATCTTCAAATATTAGAATACACGATATAATGAGTTTGTGAAAATAATACCACGAAGATTTAATTTTGTAAACTAATAATATTATAAAAAATAAGATATTATGTAAAAGACCCGGCTAGGGCAGGCAGTCATAACGGATGTATTCCAGGATCTGTCCGCTGGTCAGGCCAAACAGGGTATCGCCCCGGCGGTCTATAAGAACCAGCAGACATACCAGCACCAGTGCCAGCAAAAGCCGCAGTCCCAGTGTGCCGCTGCGTCCGGCGGTTCCTGTGCTGCCATAATCGTCTTCATAGTCCCCCGGCCTCTCTTCCTCCTCAAAATAGCTGAGCGGTCTGCCGTAGAGCACTTGCTCACGTTGTCCCAGATCCTGTCTGTCCTGCCGGTAGCGCTCTCTGATCTGTCTGGTTAACTGCAGCTTCTGCTGTGGGGAGATATCGCCCATTATTTTCCACCTTTCCTTTTCTGCCTTTATGAAATTTCCGTTCTGTTCTGTTATTTTATTGTATGAAAGGCATATCCTTCTTAGAACATACTGACACAGAGTCAACAACCCCGCCGCAAGCAACGGAGCATGAAATCTGCAACGTTGCTTGCGGCGGGGTATGTTGACCCTTGCGGCATTCGTCAAATAGACATGTAAGCATGTGGGCTTGGCTCATTGCCGCAGGAATCAAGCTTCTGGCTACTGCTCCACGATCTTTTGAATAAAGCAGCTTCGGGAACCGGTATGGCAGGCCGCTCCCACCTGATCAATCTTTGCCAGCAGGGTATCTCTGTCACAGTCCGCTGTCAGGCACCGCAGATACTGATAGTGGCCGCTGGTCTCTCCCTTTAACCATTGCTCCCTGCGGCTGCGGCTGTAATAGTGCATCAGCCCGGTGCGCAGGGTATCCTCATAGGCCTGCTGATTCATATAGGCCATCATCAGCACTTCGCCGTTTTCTTCATCCTGAATCACCACCGGCACCAGACCCTGGGCATCCTTTTTCAGATCCTCCCAGGAAAGAGCCGCCGTCCAGATTGGCTTTCCCTTTGGATTATCATATTTCATATCCATAAAGCTGCATTTCCTTTCTGTCTGCATATTATAGAGTTCCCTTAGTGCTCAGTACATCCGTGCTCCGGGGATCTAAGCCGGTGGCCTCGTCCAATGCCTTGGCAAAGGCCTTGAACATGGCTTCGATCATATGATGGTTGTTGCCGGTCTGCAGCATCCGCAGATGCAGATTCATTCCGGAACTGTAGGACAGGGCATAGAAGAACTCTTTTACCAGCTCCGTATCCAGTTCTCCCACTTTTTCTGCGGTGAAAGCACAGTCAAACTGCAGATAAGGTCTACCGGACAGATCCACAGCGCACAGAGCCAGGGACTCATCCATGGGCAGAAGGAAGAAACCATAACGGCGAATGCCTTTTTTATCTCCCACCGCCTCTCTGATTGCCTGCCCCAGCACAATGCCGGTATCCTCTGCAGTGTGGTGCCCATCCACCCGCAGATCTCCTTTTACCTTACATTTCAGATCAAAAAAGCCGTGTCTGGCAAAGCCCTCCAGCATATGATCCAGAAAGCCGATTCCGGTATCCACCTCCGCCCTGCCGCTGCCGTCCAGATTTAAGGTGACGGAAATTTCTGTTTCCTTGGTTTTACGATTCACTGTACTGCTGCGCACCATAAGTCTCTCCTCCTTAATCATCTCCTTCAAAACGCACCCTGATGCTGTTTGCATGAGCGGTCAGCCCCTCGCTTTCCGCAAACCGTTCAATATCCTGATGTACTGCCTGCAGCGCTTCCCGGGAATAGGAAATGATACTGGTCTTTTTCAGAAAATCATCCACATTTACCGGGGAGAAGAATTTTGCGGTGCCATTGGTGGGCAGGATATGATTAGGCCCTGCAAAATAGTCCCCCAAGGGCTCGGAGCTGTACTCGCCCAGGAAAATCGCTCCGGCATTTTTGATCCTGGTCATGGTATCAAAGGGATTCCTGGTAAGGATCTCCAGATGCTCGGAAGCAATCTCATTTGCTGTTTCAATGGCCGCCTCCATATCCTCTGCCAGCAGGATATATCCGTAATTATCCAGAGATTTGGCAATGATTTCCTTACGGGACAGCTGCGCCGCAAACCCGTCTACCTCTGCAGATACCTGCTCTGCCAGCTCCTTGGAGGTGGTGATCAGAATGGCGCTGGCCAGCTCGTCATGCTCTGCCTGGCTGAGCAGATCCGCAGCTACATACCGGGGATTGGCTGTCTCATCCGCCAGCACCAGAATCTCGCTGGGGCCGGCAATGGAGTCAATGCTCACATAGCCGTACACCGCCTTTTTTGCCAGGGCCACAAAAATATTGCCGGGACCGGTAATCTTATCCACCTTGGGAATCGACTCTGTTCCGTAAGCCATGGCGGCAATGGCCTGGGCGCCGCCTGCCTTGTAGATGGTGCTGACGCCCGCAATATCCGCTGCCACTAAAGTGCCGGGATTTACCTTTCCGTCCCCGCCGGGAGGAGTGGTCATGATGATATCCGTCACACCTGCCACCTTTGCAGGCACCACATTCATCAGTACGCTGGAGGGATAGGCTGCCTTTCCGCCGGGAACATAAACCCCCACCCGTCCGATGGGGGTGATCTTCATCCCCAGTATGCAGCCATCCTCCCTGGCATCAAACCAGCTGTTGCGCAGCTGCTTTTCATGAAAGGTGCGGATATTGGCGGCGGATCTTCTGATGACCTCCACCAGCTGGGGATCCATCTGGGCATAGGCCTCATCAATTTCCTGCCTGGTTACCCGGATATTCTCCGCAGACAGCTGGAATTTGTCGAATTTTAAGGTGTATGCAAACAGGGCTTTATCGCCCTCCTCCTTCACTGCAGTTAAGATCTCATTCACCGTCTCTTCATAGCCGGAATAGTTGTTGGGACTTCTTTTCAACAGATCGTTTAAAACATTTTTACGGGTATTTTCTGTCAATGCTATGATTCTCATTTCTACCTCCTTCATGCATATCGCAGGTTATACCTGCGATACTGCACCAATACGTATTTGGATGTGCAACATCCAAACATACCTCCTTCATGCGTTTTACGCTTCCTGCTGTGCCAGCTTTTCCCGCAGCTGATGAAGCAGCTGCTTGATACGTTCCGTTTCCATCTGCATACTCACGGGATTGACGATCATCCGTGCAGAGAGGGGACAGATCTCCTCCAGTACCTCCAAGCCATTCTCCCTTAAGGTGCTGCCGGTTTCCACAATATCCACTATCACATCCGAGAGCTCCACCAGCGGCCCTAACTCAACAGAGCCATTGAGCTTGATGATATCCACTGTCTGATGCTTTTTATTATAAAAATATTCCCTGGCGATGTTGGGATACTTACTGGCTACCCGGATCCGTTCATGGTGCTGCAGAAGCTCCTGCGCAGAATGAGGCCCGCACACGCACATACGGCATTTTCCAAATCCCAGATCCAGTACCTCATAGACATTCCGGTTTTCCTCCATGATGGTATCCCTGCCCACCACGCCGATATCTGCTGCGCCATATTCCACATAGGTGGGAACATCCGGCCCTTTGGCCAGGAAAAACCGAAGCTTCAGTTCCTCATTGACAAAGATCAGCTTCCGGGAGCTTTTATCCTTCATTTCCTCACAGGTAATGCCGATCTGTTCAAACAATTCCAGGGTTTTGCTGGCCAGACGGCCCTTCCCCAGTGCAAATGTCAAATATCTCTTGTCACTCATATGCCTGCCTGTTTCTTTCCTTTCTTCCCTCGTTATGCCCCTGCTACTTTCGTATGAGCAAGGTGGGAATCCCCTGCCTGCGGCTTTCTCTGGCCTCCTGCAGCTTCTCGGCATAGTCCTCGGCGGTATAGGTCAATACCTTCCGCTTAACACCCTGGGGCAGCTTAGCCTTCTGGTACTGTACTGCCTCCAGCACATCATCAATCACCATGGCAAAGCCGATAGCCGGCGCATCCTTGCCGAACTGCTGCAGCAGCTTATCGTAGCGCCCGCCCTTGACAATGGGCGCTCCTACTCCATAAGTATAGGCCTTGAAGATGATCCCGGTGTAATAATGATATTTGCTGAGCATTCCCAGATCAAAGGAAACATACTCTTCCACACCATAGAGCTTCAGCACCTCGTAAATGGCCTCCAGACGATCAATCGCCGCCCGGGACCGGCTGTTATGTACGGACTGCCTGGCCTCCTTCAGGGAATCAATGGAACCAAACAGATCCGCCGCCTTCAGCAAGGTGCTACAATAAGGCTCAGGCACCTCTTTTTGGGAAAGCAGCTCCTCTGCCGCAAAATAATTCTTGCCGGAGATGTACTCCCGCAGCTGCTCCTGAGTCTCCCTGTCCAGCCCGGCCTCCTGGCAGATCCCCTTAAAGTACTCTACCTGTCCCACACTGACCTGGAACTGTTTCAAACCGGTGCTCTTTAATGCCTCAATGACCAGACTGATCATCTCCGCATCCGCTTCCACACTCTCCTCATTAATCAGTTCTGCTCCGATTTGGGTAACTTCTTTTAATTTTCCCTGGAGATTAGAGGTATTCGTAAAGGTATTGCCCAGGTAGCAGAACCGGATGGGCTCCTCCGTCTCCATAAAATATTTTGCCGCACAACGGGCGATGGAGGGAGTAAAATCCGAGCGCAGTACCAGAGTATTCCCCTCTTTGTCAAAGAACTTATACAATTCCCTGGAGGGGGTAGTGCCGATCTCTCTGGAAAATACATCAAAATATTCAAAGGTGGGAGTCTGGATATCCTCATATCCGTAACTGATGATGGTATCGTGGATCTTCTGCTCCACATACAGCTTGCCCGCATATTCTCTGCCGTAAATATCTCTTACGCCCTCAGGCGTATGCAACAGCTTTTTGCTCATATCCATAAACCTTTCTCTCTCATCCTTCCGTTTCATCGTTTTTCATATGCGTATCTGTATCATGCGCTTTAGCACAGCGCAGTGATAATTAGGTAGCATGTGAAAGGGTGAAACTTCTTGTAGTATAACGAAAACCGCTGTATCTGTCAACCCCTAACTTTCCCGCAGTTCCAGATCCAGCTGCAGCATATCCAGATAGGGCACCAGGATCCCATGCTTTTTGGGCAAAATAAACCTAAGATCCAGTTCTTCATAGCGAAAGCTCTTGCGCCCTCCCTCTTTGGCCCGCTTCCAGAATTTCTGCAGATGGGCAAGGGGCAGATAATACATCTGATCCTTATGGGTATAATAGATCAGGAAAAAGGCTACGCCTCCCTGCTGTTCAAAGCGTTCCATAAACTGCACCTGATGCTCGTGAATATTCTGCAGGGAAAAGGTATCCACAGCACATTCCTTAGCGTCGAAGCAAACCGGGATCCCCTGTACGGCGCCGATATAATCCACCGTGCTCTTCTGTTCAAAATACGCCAGGGTAATATGCCGGGTCTCCTGATCCATCCTGATGGGGGTGATGGGGGTGGGAATCTTCTGAATGAGGGCCAGACCGCCTTCCGCATAGCGTTCATTTGTGCGGTTGATCATATCCTCCAGAGTGGAACCTCTCAGTCCCCGGGAATTCCATGTTGCCATTACTTTCCTCCTGTGTATCCGCAGGGTAGATTCATGACAGATTCCTGCCCTGCATCCCTGCCAGAATGTCTTCATAGTATGCAGGCAGAGAAGCCTCTATCCGTCTGCCGCTTAAGGGTGCCAATACCCCTTCCATAGCGGGAAATTCCAGGCGGCAGGCATGGAGAAGCTGCCAGGATAATCCGAACCGCCCTCTAAACAGCTGATTGATCCGGGGATTCCCATATTTGCCGTCCCCGATCAGCGGATGGCCCACAGAAGCCAGATGCGCCCGGATCTGGTGGGTCTTTCCGGTAATCAACTCCACCTCCAGCTCCGTAAAGCATAAGTCAGGGGATAAGCTGTGCCCGTTTTTCTGCAGGATTTCCGGAAAAAGGGTATAACAGCCCAGGGGCAGACAGGCTGTATCAATCCCTTCACCGGGCCCCTGTTTGCAGACCATTACCTGAT
>CALWLO010000134.1 GCA_944381545.1 uncultured Acetatifactor sp.
GGGGATCGTATTGCCGGATGACGACCATCTGATCGTGTCCGTACATGCCTATACCCCTTATGACTTTGCTTTGAATACAGCGGGCAGATCCACCTGGGATAATGATACAAGGGATATTGATCATCTAATGGAAAAATTGGATGAATTATTCCTAAGCAAGGGGGTGCCGGTAATCATCGGTGAGTTCGGCGCCATGAATAAGGACAATGAGGCGGAGCGTGTGGAATGGGCCAAATACTATGTGGGCAAGGCTCGTGAGTATGGAATACCCTGCATATGGTGGGACAATAATTCCTTTGAAGGGGATGGAGAGAATTTTGGCCTGTTTAACCGCAGAGAACTGACTTTTCCCTACCCGGATCTGCTGAATGCACTGATCGAGAGCGCAGGAGCAGACGAGTAAGAGGAGCAGCTTATCCGGCCTTTTGGGAAAGGCCGGACAGCAGCTGATAGCCTGCTGCGGCAGCCAGAGCGGAGAACAGCAGATCCCATCCCCCAGGCAGCCCGGGATATAGTTCCCCCAGGGAGCCCAGGATAAAGCCCAGTATCAGCAGATAAACAGGCTGTGGGCGGCGCTCCAGGGCGCTGCCCAGCAGGCGGGTTGTCAGTAAAGTACAGAGAACAGCTCCCAATCCCAGGGGAAGCAAAGAAAGCAAATGAAGCTGGCCTACCGCTGTCATGACCGGTTCATAAAGCCCCAGCATCAGCAGCATCTGGGATACGCTGATGCCGGGGAGGATCAGGGCAATCGCCAGGATGCAGCCTCCCAGAAACTGCAGCAGGAAAAGGCGGGGGGAAAAGGAGCCGGTCAGCGTATCGCTGCCGGAGAGACCGGCGGCAAACAGTCCCTCCGGCAGAGCTGCCAGTGCATAGACGATAAACAGACCCAGCAGGGGCAAAACCAGCGCCTGCCAGGTCATTTTTTTTACGCCGGCTTTTCGGCAGATCAGAGGAATACCCCCTGCCACTGTCCCCAGAAAAAAATAGCTGACCACCATGGGGAAGCGTTCCAGGAGAGAGAGTACCACCCGGGCCAGCAAAGTTATTCCGGTCAGCCCTCCGGCTGCAAACAGCGCCAGAAAATACAGGCTTTCCGGAAAATGCCGGAATATTCCTCCTACAGCCTCGATTAGATCCCCATAGATTCCCAAGATCATAGCCATGGTGCCGCCGCTTACGCCCGGAACGGTCATGGTGCCGCCCACTGCCGCACCCTTGGCAAAGATCTGCCACCAGCTCTGCTTTTTTTTCATCACTTACCTCTTTCATGCATATCCGGGCTTGGACTCACGCCCGCTTGAGCCTTACTGCTTCAATCTATTCTGAAAACAAAAGAAACATTCCCCTTTTCCATGAATCAATTCTTGGGCTAAGCCAATAGGCCCGCCTCGGTTTGGACAGTCATATTTCCGGTCAGGCCCACATAGGTTGTACCAGAATAGAGTGAGGAGGACGATGATGTTTGAAGCAAAGAGCATACAGGAGACCTGCAGGGAGCTGCAGAGCGATGGGGAGCGGGGGCTGACCCGGCAAGAGGCCGTCAGACGCTACAGCATCCATGGAAAAAATGCACTGCAGGAAAAACGGAAAAGAACGGTCATAGAGTCGTTTCTCTCACAGCTGAATGATCCTCTGATCTATGTGCTGCTGGCTGCCGCTGCAATCTCTATATTTTTAGAGGAGACCAGTGATGCCATTATCATCGGTGTGGTGGTTCTGCTGAATGCGGTGGTGGGAATGATCCAGGAGGGTAAGGCGCAGCGGGCCCTGGAATCCTTGAAAAAGCTGGTGTCTCCCAAGGCCTTTGTGATCCGGGAGGGGACACTGCAGGAGGTGGAGGCTTCTACTCTGGTGGTGGGTGATCTGGTAAGGCTGGAGGCGGGCTGCCAGGTGCCGGCGGATCTGCGGCTGGTGGAAAGCACTAACCTGAAGGCGGAAGAATCAGCACTGACCGGTGAATCCCTGCCAGCGGATAAATCAGCTTCTTTCATAGGGCAGGAGGGGATGCCACTGGGAGATAGACGGAATATCGCTTACATGTCTACGATTATTACCGCTGGAAGGGGCACGGGGCTGGTAATCGCTACAGGCATGGATACCGAGATCGGTAAGATCGCCGCTCTGATTAATGAGGGAAAAGAAGAGTCCACTCCGCTGCAGAAGCGACTGGGGGATCTGGGCAAGGTGCTGAGTATCCTGTCCCTGCTGCTGTGCGCAGCCCTTTTTGGTATTGCTTTGCTCCAGCGGAGGAATATTTTCGAGATGCTTCTGACTGCGATTTCCCTTGCTGTGGCGGCGGTGCCGGAGGGTCTGCCGGCGGTGGTTACCATCTGCCTTGCCTTAAGCGTGACCCGTATGGTAAAGGTACATACCATCGTCAGAAAGCTCCCCTCGGTAGAAACCCTGGGAGCAGTGAGTATCGTCTGTTCAGACAAAACGGGAACCCTGACCCAGAACCGTATGACAGTGGAGCGCTGTTATGCGGGACAGAGGATGTTTTCTATACAGGAGCTGAGTGATCAGGAGCATGGTGCGCTTCTGGAGGGCATGACCCTCTGCAATGACGCAGTGCTGGAGGAAAATATTGGGGATCCCACTGAACTTGCCCTGCTGGAGCTGTCCCGGCGTTTTGGAAAGGAGAGGACACAGCTGGAAAAGCTGATGCCCCGCCGCAGGGAACTGCCCTTTGACTCGGAGCGGAAAATGATGTCCACCTTTCATTATAAGGGCAGTACCGGTATTACCTATACCAAGGGTGCGCCGGATATGATATTGAAACGCTGCAGCCATGTGCTGATACATGGGCAGAGAGTACCTCTGCAGCCGGAGCACAGTCATCGGATTTGCCAGGCCATGGAGCAGATGGCGGAGGATGCGCTGCGTACCCTGGCCATTGCCATGCGAGTGGGGGATCACGAACCCAAAGAGCAGGGACTGACTTTTCTGGGAATGGTGGGCATGCGGGATCCTGCCAGACCCGAGGCTGCCGGGGCAGTAGCAACCTTCCGGCAGGCAGGAGTGGAAACGGTGATGATTACCGGAGATCATGTGGACACTGCCTATGCCATCGGCAGACAGCTGGGCATCGTCCAGAGCAGGCAGCAGTGCATGACAGGTCAGGAGCTTTCGCAGATCTCGGAGGAGGAGCTGGCTGAGCGACTGGCCCAGGTGCGGGTCTTTGCCAGGGTTGCACCGGAGCAGAAGGTACGCATTGTCACCGGCTTTCAACAGGCAGGGCATATCGTTGCCATGACGGGGGACGGAGTCAATGATGCCCCTTCCCTGAAAAAAGCGGATATCGGCATTGCCATGGGCGCTGCCGGCACGGATGTGGCGAAACAGGCGGCGGATATGATTCTGACCGATGACAATTTTGCTACGATTGAAAAAGCCATTGAAGAGGGCAGGGGGGTATATGAAAATATCCGCAAATCCGTGATTTTCCTTCTTTCCTCCAACCTGGGAGAGATTGCCACCATGTTCCTGGCAGTAATCTGCGGCCTGGCTTCCCCGCTGCGTTCCAGCCATATTTTGTGGATCAATCTGATTACGGATTCGCTGCCGGCTCTGGCGCTGGGGGTGGATCACAATGACGGCAGAACGCTGATGCAGCACCCGCCCAGAAAGCCCCGGGAGAGTCTGTTTGCCAGAGGGGGGCTGGCCTGCACCTGCTTTTATGGCCTGCTGATCGCTGCGATCAGTCTGACGGCATTTTTTCTGATACCGATGCATGTGCTGGAGGTGCAGCATCTGCCCATAACTCTGGATCATCTGAAGGAGCTGCTGGGCCAGGAAGAGATCCTGCGCAGATCTCAGACCTATGCATTTACCGTCCTGGGCATGAGCCAACTTTTTCATGCTGTGGGGATGCGGGATATGGAAAGATCCGTTTTTCAGGTGAATAATCTGGAAAACAAGTTGATGATCTTGGCCTGCGCCGCAGGCTTTCTGCTGCAGTTTGTGGTGACGGAAATCCCCGTCCTGATCAGCGCCTTTGGCACCACACATCTGGAATGGGAGGAGTGGGGGATCCTGGCACTGCTGGCAGCCTTCCCTCTGCTGGCCCATGAGGTCATGGTACTTGCGGGAAAAATCTTAGGACGGAATGTCAAGTGACAATCCGCCTTTGCGATTGGCGTGGTGTGAAGGGTAACGCTTTGCAGGCTCATGCGCATACGATGCGCATACATTGGGCGGCGGGGGATTGTCCGCCGGCAAAAAGCATGGTACAATGTGTAAAATAAGGATAATAATTGCAAGAGGATAATGCCGGGGAGGAATATGCCATGCTGCCGGAAGCGTTTCAGAAGAGAATGCAGTTACAGATGGGAACAGAATATGAAGCATTTTTGGCGGGATTGGAGGGAGAGCGGCACAGGGCGCTGCGGGTGAATCCACTAAAGGGCGGCCGGTCCGCCGGGGAGAGCCGGGAAAGCTTTCAGGCATTGAGCCCATGGGAGCTGGAGCCTGTGCCATGGGAGGAAAACGGATATTACTATGTCCAGGAGGGGCCGGGCAGGCATCCCTATCATGAAGCAGGGGTCTATTATATTCAGGAGCCCAGCGCTATGGCTCCGGCCGCTTTTCTGGGAGTAAAGCCCGGGGAAAGAGTGCTGGATCTCTGCGCAGCTCCCGGAGGAAAGAGTACCCAGATCGCCGGGAAGATGCAGGGCAGGGGACTGTTGGTCAGCAATGAGATCAATCCCGCAAGGGCAAGGATTCTTTCGGAAAATGTGGAGCGGCTGGGAATCCGCAACTGCCTGGTAGTCAATGAGACGCCGGAGCATCTGGCGGAGATTTTTCCCGACTATTTTGACCGGATCCTGGTGGATGCTCCCTGCTCCGGAGAAGGCATGTTCCGTAAAAATGAGAATGCGGGGGAGGAGTGGAGCCCGGAGAATGTCAATCGTTGTGCTGTGCGGCAGGACGCCATCTTAGACAGTGCCGTAGCTATGCTGCGGCCGGGAGGGAGGCTGGTATATTCGACCTGTACCTTTGCCCCTGAAGAGGATGAGGGAAGCGTCAGCCGACTGATCCGCAGACATCCGGAGATGAGGATTCTGGATCCGGCGGAGTGTCTGATCGTCGGAAACGGAGCGGAACCTTTGCCGGACAGTAAAGGGAAGGACAGGCTGGCGTCATGGGGGTTTTCCCCGGGCAGGCCTGACTGGATAGAGGATCCGGCACCGGATCTGGAGCGAACGCTCCGGCTCTGGCCTCACAGACTGCGAGGGGAGGGACATTACCTGGCAGTGCTGCACAGGGGAGGCACTCAGACGCAGGGGAAAGTGGACAGCCTCTATGGAAGGCAGCAGGGTCTTGCGGAGAAGGACTGCCGGGAATATCTGGAATTTGCAGCACAAACATTGACAGAGCGGCCGGAGGGGATCTATCTGCGCTTCGGCGACCAGCTGTATCTGGCGCCGGAGGGATTTCCCTCCCTGCGGGGACTTCATGTGCTGCGCCCGGGGCTGCACCTGGGCACTCTGAAAAAAAACCGGTTTGAGCCCTCTCATGCGCTGGCGCTTGCCCTGAGCCCGAAGGAGGTATGTTATTGCTGCGCAGTCAGCAGCTTGGACAGGCAGTGGGGAAAGCAGGCAGATCAGTCCACAGCAGCCGCTTATTTGGGTGGGCAGACTTTTGCTGCCCAGGGAGAAAAGGGCTGGTATCTGATCACCGTGGACGGCTATAGCCTGGGCTGGGGAAAGCTGGCCGGAGGAGTCATGAAAAACCATTATCCGAGAGGATTGAGAAAAATGTAAATTTTCTCTTCTCATACGGGTAAAAAAATGGTAAGATATACAGGAAATAACCAAAAAGGACAGGACGAAGAGATGGACAAGATTATTTTAACCGGGGACAGACCTACCGGCAGACTGCATGTGGGACATTATGTAGGCTCCCTGAGAAGAAGAGTAGAATTACAAAATAGCGGCGACTACAGCAAGATCTTTATCATGATTGCAGATGCACAGGCGCTGACGGATAATTTTGAGAATCCGGAAAAGGTGCGTCAGAACATCGTGGAGGTGGCGCTTGACTATTTGTCCTGCGGTCTGGATCCCACCAAGTCCACTTTGTTTATCCAGTCCCAGATACCGGAGTTGACAGAGCTGACCTTTTATTATATGAATCTGGTGACGGTATCCAGACTGCAGCGGAATCCTACCGTAAAGAATGAAATCCAGATGCGGAACTTTGAAGCCAGCATTCCGGTGGGCTTTTTCACTTATCCCATCAGCCAGGCATCCGATATCACGGCGTTTAAGGCCACTACCGTACCTGTAGGCGAGGATCAGCTGCCCATGATCGAGCAGGCCAGAGAGATCGTACACAAGTTCAATACCATCTACGCACCGGTGCTGGTGGAGCCTTCAGCCTTGATTCCTCAGAATGCCGCATGTCTGCGGCTCCCGGGAGTGGACGGTAAGGCCAAGATGAGTAAGTCCTTGGGCAACTGTATCTATCTGGCAGATACCCCGGAGGTTGTGAAGAAGCAGATCATGAGTATGTATACGGATCCGGAACATCTGCAGGTATCCGATCCCGGCCATTTGGAGGGAAATACGGTATTCACCTATCTGGATGCATTCTGCAGAGATGAGCATTTCGAAAGATATCTGCCGGAATATTCCTGTTTGCAGGAGTTGAAGGATCATTACACCAGAGGCGGCCTGGGGGATGTGAAGGTAAAGAAGCTGCTTAACAATATCATACAGGAGGAGCTGGAGCCCATCAGAATGCGGCGTAAGGAATACGAGAAGGATATTCCTGAGATTTACAATATTCTGAAGAAGGGCAGCGAGACAGCCCGGGAGGTAGCAGCGCAGACCCTGTCAGAGGTCAAGAGTGCGATGCGCATCAACTATTTTGAAGATATGGATTTGATCAAGGAACAGGCAGCAAGGTTTGGGGCCTTATAAGTTTCTATTTGAACAATATCGCAAGCATAGCTTGCGATATCCATGGAGAGGAATATGAGACGCAATTACGAAGAAGAAAGAGCATCTGCTCTGGAAGAAGAGAAAGTAAATCCCGTACAGGCCGTAATCGGCCTCGTAGTACTGTTTCTGGTGGTGGTGATATTCTGCTTTGCATCGTGGAGGATTACCCATGCGGACCGTTCCGGCACAGTGGCGGGACAGAATACGGAAAATACGCAGGATTCCATTGCGGACTGGGACGGACAGACCCTCACGCCGGAAACGGTGGAAAGTTCTGTGGCGGAGAGCTCCCAGCCCCAGGAAAGTGTAGAACCGGAGAATGCTTTGGGCATGGTCTTTGAACCGGTGGAGGAATTTGTCACCGCTAAGGATGTGACCAATCTGCGCTCTGAACCCAGCACGGATCAGGGGCAGCTGACGGTAGTAACGCAGCTGAGCAACGGACAGAACGCTCTGCGGACAGGAATCAATGCGGATACCGGATGGTCCCGCTTGGAGTACAACGGAGAGGTAGTATATGCAGTAAGCCAGTATCTGGTTACGGTAGAAGTGGAATAAGATTTTTAAAATCGAGCAGCTGATACGGCTGCTCGTTCTTTTTGTTCTATAGGAAAGTTTTCCGGGCAGGATTCTTTCTTGTGCAGGAATATCCGTGCATGATTTTTTCTGGTCAGGTTATACTATCTTTCAATAAAAGTAACA
>CALWLO010000135.1 GCA_944381545.1 uncultured Acetatifactor sp.
GCCGGTCAGCCCAGCGGGCGCAAAGACCCTCCAGCAGGGAACGGATCATATAGATATCCTTTACGTCCTTTTCTGTGATGCCGGTCACATAAGCTCCCTTATTGGGAATGATCTGAATCAGTCCCTCCAGCTCCAGCTGCCTAAAAGCCTCGCGCACAGGGGTACGGCTGACACCCATCTCCTCGCCGATGGCAACCTCCTTCAGTTCTTCATTTTCCGCATATTTTCCGCTCAGAATATCCTCTCGGAGTTTATGAAATACTCTGCCCCGCAGGGAATACTTATCCGTAACCTCCTGCTTCACATCATACTTGCCGCTCATCCTTGCCTCCAATGGTGTAACCCTTCTCTGCACAGATCCGCTCCAGGCAGGCCACGATCTCCTCGTCCGTCAGCACCGTCACACGTCCGCCTGCATATTCCTCATCCACCCACGCCTTGATCTCCTTTACCAGCGGAGAATTCTTCTCCACCTGCTGACCGTCCTTGAGCTTATAATATGTATTGATCCAGTGGGCAATTCCTGCCAGGCCGGAGGTGTTGGAGATGGCGCACAGCACCGGCCGGTTTAAAAACTTCTCGGTATCAAAGATATTGTAAATCTCCTCATTTTTCAAAAGGCCGTCCGCATGGATACCGGCCCTGGTCACATTGAAATTCCTGCCGACAAAAGGAGTCCTGGGCGGGATCTGATAACCAATCTCTTTCTCATAGTACTCGGCCAGTTCCGTAATCACCGTAGTATCCATACCGTTCAAATCCCCTTTCAGCTGGGCATATTCAAATACCATAGCCTCCAGCGGGGTATTTCCGGTTCTCTCGCCGATACCGAAAAGGGAGGTATTGACACCCGAGCATCCGTAAAGCCATGCTGTGGTGGAATTGGAAACCGCCTTGTAAAAATCGTTATGTCCATGCCACTCAATGAGCTCATGGGGGACACCCGCATGGGTATGGATTGCATAGATAATTCCCTGCACGCTTCTGGGAATCACGGCGCCCGGATAATTGACGCCATATCCCATGGTATCACAAGCACGCACTTTGATGGGGATATTGTACTCCCGCATCAGCTTCATCAGCTCCAGGCAGAAAGGCACCACATACCCATAAATATCTGCCCGGGTAATATCCTCCAAATGGCACCGGGGACTGATGCCCTCCTCCAGACAGTCCCGAATCACGCTCAGGTAGTGATCCATGGCCTGTCTTCTGGTCATTTTCAGCTTCAGGAAAATATGGTAGTCCGAACAGGATACCAGAATACCGGTTTCCTTCATGCCGATCTCCTTTACCAGCTTAAAGTCCTCCTTGCTGGCGCGAATCCAGCTGGTAACCTCCGGAAACTGATAGCCTCTCTCCATGCATTTATAGACAGCATCCCTGTCCTTTTTACTATATAGGAAAAATTCGCTGGCGCGGATCATACCGTTTGGCCCGCCCAGCTTATGCAGATAATCATAGATCGTCACGATCTGCTCCGTGGAATAGGGAGCTCTGGACTGCTGTCCATCCCGGAAAGTGGTATCCGTGATCCAGATCTCCCTGGGCATATTGTGAGGTACGATCCTGTCATTAAAAGGAATCTTGGGGATCTCCGAATAGGGAAACATATTGCGGAATACATTGGGTTTTTCCACATCATCCAATATATACATATGTTCCTCTATTTCCAGCAGATTGTTCTTCTGGTTCATGGTCACCGGCCGATTCTGGAATGCCTCATTGTCTCTCATAATCTCTCCTCCTCATACAAAGGATTATTTCCTGCATAATTGTATACAATTATGCAGGGTGTGTCAATAGATTTCCGCAATTTAAAGCATTCTTTTTACATTTACCATTCCCCAGCCCTGCTGATTCCAGGGGGCTCCCAGATCCTTTGCCGAATAAATCAGCCGGTCCCGCACCTGGTTATTGGACAGATATGGCTCTTTCTGCAGTAGCAGCGCCACACACCCCGTCACAATGGGAGTTGCCATGGAGGTTCCGCTTTTCATGACATAATATTCCGGCTGTCTTTTCCCCCGGAAAAAGGCGTTGCAGGACATAATATCCGTCCCCGGCGCTACCAGATCCGGTTTACGGATCCTCCCCCCCATCTGTCCTCTGCCGGAGTACAGACTGCAGCTTCCCGGATCTCCCCTGCGATAGCTGCCGTCATGACACCCAACCATAATCACCCGCTCCGCAGTACCTATGGCGGAGATCGTATTCTCACCCGGGCCTTTATTGCCCGCTGCGCAGATCACCACCAGTCCCAGATTCCAAAGACGCTGCACCGTCTCCGACAGGGCGGACACCTTTTTCTGATCCTTCAGCTGCCCGATACCCACAGAAATATTCACCGCACGGATATCATATTTTTTATAGAATTTTTCCACAAAAAGCAGACCCTGCAACATATTTTCCACACAGCCGTCCCCTTTGTGATCCAGCACCTTACATACAACCAACCGGCTATCCGGGGCTATTCCCCGGTATCTGCCTCCCGACATCTTTCCGCTGCCGCACAAAATACCACACACATGCGTACCATGGCCGTTATCATCATAGCTCCTTGTCTCCCTGCCCTTACCCTGAACAAAATCAAAAAACGCAATTTGACGCCCTTCCAGATCCGGATGCTCCGCCATGCCTGTATCCAGTACCGCCACAGTAATGCCATGCCTTTGCCAGGGCCGCAGACTGACCTGCTCCGCCCCGATCTGTTCTCTGACACGCTGCATTTCCGCTCTCTCCTGTTTCTGTTCTTTAATAGCATATGTCGACAACGGGAAATCTGCGATATATAAAAATGGGGCTGCCCTGCTTGCTTATTCGGATAAGGCAGTTTTATTCCGATGTGCACACAAAAGTATGGCTGCGCCTGCAAACAGCAACCCTATGCCAAGTATCCATTTGGGATGGATATCATCCCCCGTATCCGGAGAATCATCCCTTTTGCCATAATCCGTGATCACTGCCTGTCCGTCTGTCACTTCTGCCTGAGCATAAATCGTCCCGCTTCCATAGATTCCGTATACCGACAGATAATCTGTGGAAAAGCGGATCTGCTGTCCATCTGTGACCACTGGAAGATATTCCAACTGCCCATTGCGATCCAGCGTCACCAGCCGCAGATCCTGTCCCTGCAGCTGTGTCGGCAGCGGCAGAATCACCTCCAGCGCCTGCTTCCCCAGACGGGTAACAGCCACGCCGCTCTCCCCCTCATACAGACAGAGTGTATAGCATAAGGTATCCATCGGCAGTCCCTGCTGGTATCTCCTTCTATAGGCGTCATCCAACCCAGCTGCTTCCCCTATCCCGTTCAGGCGCCGTACCTCCAGCAGATACCCCGCATTTTGCGGGGATAGCTGTGCCTGGGCCTGAGCATCTCCGGTGACCGTCAGCCCACCGCCCTGCGGTGCCTGCCACTGAGGTGTAAGAAAGGCTAACTGCCCCATCCCCCGGCGCTCATAGCTCTCTGCGCCGATCCGAATCTGCTCCGGCCAGGCTTTTGTCTCTGTTTCCTCCTCTGTCAGATACGTATAATCCACTTCAAAAACTTGGTCTTCCAGATGCCCTATCATCCCATGATAAACTGCCTGTTGGCCATCCAATACCGTCCCGTCGAGTTCTCCCTCGGTCAGAGCATGGAGAGTCAGCACATATTCCACTCCGTCAAAGGCATTGACCCTGTATCCCTCATTGGACAATCTGTTCGCTGTAAGCTCCTGGGCATAGCCGGGGAGCTCTCCCTGAATCAGTACGGCGCCCCCGCTGTTTTCTCTGGCAAAAGCGCCCAATCCTACTGTCTCCACGGTATCCGGCAGCTCCACCCAAGAAAGCGGGCAATGATAAAAAGCCCTGTCCCGGATCACCTTCACCTTGGACATGCCTGTAAGCTCTGTCAGACTGCTGCAGTCTGCAAAAGCGGCTTCTCCGATAATTTCCAGGGAGTCCGGCAGAGATACGGAAATAATCTCCGTATGTCCCTGAAACACCTCCGGGCCGATCTGCCGTATCCCTTCCGGAACGATTACCCGGGTATCATTCCCTTTATAGGCAATTAAGATTCCATCCCCCGCAATCAGAAAATCCGATGTCCCCTCGGCATAAAAGCTGTTCAACCATCCGGTGTAGTCAAATGCCTTAGGCGCAATGCTGGTAACACTATCCGGCAGCTCCACCTCCTGTAGCTGGTCACAATGGTAAAAAGCTCCATATCCGATACTGGTCAAGCCCTCAGGAATGCTTATGTCAGAAAGACTGCTTCTGGCAAAGGAAAATTCACCGATCTCCTCCGTGCCGGCGGGCAAAGTGAAATGATCCAGACTCTGGGAACCATAATAGGCCCGGTCTGCCAGAACTTTTCCATCCACCAGGGTATACTTTACCGTACCCTTACCCTTTTCCTCAATATATTCGGCCGTCTGCCCCTCCTGTGTCTGAGACTGGGAAGAGGGCTCTCCCACAGAAACATTCAGACTGGTATTATCCATAAACACTACCGCCATGTTTCCCACTACTGTTGAGGAGCCTAACACTTTTCCCACAGGTTCCTGAGTAGGCCGGGGGGCCGCCGTAGCCTCCGGCGCAGGACTCTCCGCCGGAGGCGTAATTACCTCTTCATACTCGTCAATATCCTCATATTCTGCCATTTCTTTTTTCTTCTCTGCAAAATACAGGGCAAAACGTTCCCCCTCCGTACCTGCATCATAGCTGATCTCCAGCCGGTAACAGCCGTCAAAAGCAGTATCATGCACAGAATACACGGTATATGGAATCTCTACATCCGTCAAAGATACGCAGTCCCCAAAAGCCATGATCCCGATCCGACTGATATTTTCCGGGAAATAAACAGTCCTCAGGCTCGGGCAGTTGGTAAAGGCAAAATCCCCTACCTCGCTCAGTCCCTTCCCCAGGTTCACCCGTTCCAGGTTATCACAGCCCCAGAATGCATAGGGCTCTATTGTCTTCACACTGGAAGGAATGGTTACCTGCGTTATGGAGGTATTATTTTCAAATGCACTCCCGCCAATCACTTCCACGGCAGACGGAATAGACACGTTGCTGGCCGTGCCTGTATAACTGATCAGCGTTGTTCCGTCCATTTTAAAATCGGAAGCGGATGACGCTGCATCCGCCTCCGATACCGGAATCTGCATAATCAGAATCGCCGTAATGATGAGCATAACCCCTATCACATTCCATCTGATTTTCATAGTAATCCCCATGCATATCGCATTCCTTTTATTTTATCCGTCTTCCTGCGGCTGCTTTAACCGGTATACTCTTTTTATCCTGCTTCATAAACAGAACGAAAGAAATACATGCCAAGCCGATAGCCAGGAACCACTTGGGATGGATTCCATCGCCGGTCTTGGGGGTGTTATCCTGAACCACGCCTGCGGACAGATCCGAGGTATCCACATAGATCACATAAGGTGAAAAATGTGTTGCGGTGAAAGTGATACAGGGTACACCGGATATGGTAGTAAACCTGGGAGAAAGCTTATCCAGCCGTTCATTCACCACGCCCGCCACCTTATTGTTGCCGGCATAGGCAATCAACGAATCCGGGATCGGCAGCGTAATATCCACTGACAATCCGGTGGTATCCGTGATCTTATTCTCCCCTGATTCATCATAAAGACTGATGTCCATGGGGAAATACCTGATATTCGTCAGGTCTGTGTATTCATTCATCAACGCCTTCAGCGCAGCTTCTGTGGCCTCGGCGCTCTCCGTAATCTTCACTACGAAATTATCTGAGGAGCCATTTACCGTCACAGAAACCACACCTGTATTGGACAGGCCGTTCTTATTAATCACCACTGTAGTACCGTTATTGCTGCCGGGAGACGGCGTTACCGTGGCATTACCACCCGTATTGCCGCCGGAATTTGTACCCGTACCTGTACCCGAGCTTCCCGTACCCGTTCTGGTTCTGTAATTGGCCGTCATCGTCACATTGGATGCCGGCATGGTCAATACCGTACCCATGGTATCCTTGCTGACAACTACTGCCGTACTGGGATCCACGGTCCAGTTGCTGAACTCCATATTGCTCTCGGGATTATCCGCAATAACAATGACCTGTGCCCCTGCCACATAACTACCGGAGCCGCTGCCGTTTCTGACTGTCAGCGTATAGAATGTGCTGGGTGCGGGCGTAGCCGTTGCACCTGGCGCAGGAGTGGGTGTGGCTGTTGCTCCCGGCGCAGGAGTGGGCGTAGCTGTTGCCCCCGGTGCGGGCGTAGCTGTGGGCGCCGGCGTTGCATTGGGATCCGGCGTAGCCGTTGCGCTTGTGATCCTTTCGTACTGGGCATAAGTATCCAGATCTCTGGTTATATTTGTGATAGCCGGTCTCCAGCCGGTAAAGATATATCCCTCCCGCTCCGGCTCCTTGGGTTCGTAGGCATCCTCTCCGGGATTTACCCGCTGTGTATACAGCACATTATCGTCATAATCAATAAACCGCACTACAAATTTCATGTCATCCGAATCAATCGGCTCATACTGGGCATACACCGTGGTATCCGCTGTAATATTCCGATAATCCGGTCTCCAGCCGGTGAACAGATAGCCTTCCCTCTCCGGGGCTGCCGGCGGCTCTGCATCCTCACCGGAAGCCACGCGATCCACCTTCAATACCGTATCGTCATAGTCCAGGAAAGTCACATCGAATTTATATTCATCCGAATCTATCCTCTCGTACTGAGCATATATGGTCAGATCCGATGTCACATTGGTAAACGCCGGTCTCCAGCCGGTAAAATGATAACCCTCTCTTTCCGGGTCTGCCGGCGGAACAGCGTCTCCTCCGGGAGCCACGCGGTCTGTCTTCAGCACCGTATCGTCATAGTCCAGGAAAGTGACTGTCAGCATAGATTCCTCAGGATCATTGGCCTGATACTGGGCTACAATGTCCAGATCCCTGCTCACTGCCAGATAACTGGGCAGCCATCCGATGAAGGTTTCACCCTCAATCTCAGGGGCTTCAGGCGGTATGGCATCCTCCCCGCCCTTCACAATCTGGGTATCCAGGATCGTACCGTCCTTCCCCCAGAAATAAACAGTGAAGCTCAGCTCCTGAGGCTTGCTGGTCGTATTGATATTATCATAATTGCTGGCATAAATATTGGCATTGCTGGCGTCCTCACAGTAGAAAGTGATACTATGATAGTTCTCCCATTCCGTACCGGCAGCGCCTTCAACAGGTTCCCCATACTCATCCTTTTCCCCCTCAGCAGGACTGTTCTTGTTGGTATTAAAGGCATCAGGATCAATGTAGGAAACACTGCTGGGAATCTCCACATACCGTATCCCACTGTTCTTGAATGCATAATTCTGGATCTGCTGGCATGTACTTGGCAGATATACGGAATACAGTGTACTCTTGGAGGAACTGCTGGCACCGAAGGCACTGTCAGGCACCTGGGTAATACTGGTATTCTTCAGATCCACTGAGCCGATACCGGAGCAGTCATAAAATGCTTCCTTGGCGATAGCGGTAATACCGCTTAG
>CALWLO010000136.1 GCA_944381545.1 uncultured Acetatifactor sp.
ATCCCGGTTGATATAGTCCCGGGCACAAAGTCCTACCTTGGACAGATATTCACAGGCCCCGGCGGTGGAGATGGCGTTTCCTGCCGCAAGGGTGATCAAATCCCTGACCTTAATCCCCTTAAAGCGAACGGGCTGCTGGAAAGCAAAGCTGATACCGCATTTTGCGCGTTCGGTCACAGACAGATCTGTGATGTCCAGACCGTTAAAAAGGATCCGGCCATGAGTGGGCTTCTCAATCCCCATGATCAGCCTGGCCAAGGTGGACTTGCCGCCGCCGTTTGGCCCTGTGATCACGATAAACCGATGGTCATTGATGGTCAGATCCATGTTCTTAATAATCTCCTTCTGCGCATCGGATGTATCCGTTACCTGAAAGGAGAGGTTCTCTAATTGCAGCATATATACCTCCTTTAAATTATGCGAAATCATAGGCGTCCGCAAAACACTGCAGCCGGCAAATGCCCCGCATTTAGTATATCCCCGGATGCAGGGAATTAATATGCCCGGCATATGTTCCTATCAGAAGAGACGAATGCAGAGCATTAACTCTTCATGGCAATTATAGCACATTCTGAAAAAAAGAACAGGGAAAATCATTTTCACTATATCTTTTTTGAAAATAATATGATATTATATATAAAAATAAGTAATTTTCCGAATCTCCGCTCTGGAACAGGGAAGTGCATAAAATCTTAGGAGGGAAATCATGAAATTATCAGAAAAAGCATATGTCAACTGGGTAGCTCTTTTGTGTCATTCAGGAATTAATACGATTCTGGGGCTGGCTTATATCGTGGAGCTGATGAAGGGAGCCCGGTCTGTGGGCTATATTTGCATCTTCGAGGCTTTGTGCTCCTTACCTCTGATTCTGGAGTGGGCATTGTATAAAAGGGATCGGGAAAACCGCTTTATCAGGTATATCCTGGGATTCTTTTACAGCATCTTATACATATTTTCTGTATTTACGGCAAACAGTATAACGACCTTTATCTATATTGTGCCTCTCCTTGTAGTCATCACCCTGTATTCCAATGTGCGCTTCTGTGCGGCCCTGTGCGGAGTCAGTATCCTGATTAATGTGGTGGATATTGTTCGCTACGCAGTAACAGTGGGATATACTGCCGAGCAGCTTGCGGATTTAGAGATTCGTGTGGCAAGTCTTCTCCTGATCTCCGTTTATTCCGTGATCTCCACATGGTGTCTGAATAAGCTTAACAAGCATAAACTGGCCAATTTGAATGAGGAGAAGGAGAAATCCACGCAAATGCTCAGCGATACCCTGCAGCTGGCAGAGCATATTCGTCAGGGGATCGGGAAAGTAACCGATAAGATGGAGCAGTTGGATCAGTCCGTAATACGGATACAGAATTCCATGAAGGAGGTAACCCAGGGCAGTGCGGAGACGGCTGATTCGGTACAGCACCAACTGATTCGTACCGAAGAGATCCAGAATCACATAGCAAAGGTAAAAGATTCGGCAGAGGATATTGATAAGGGTGTGGACGATACCGCCGCAGTGGTTGAGGACGGACAGAAAAATGTTGACGCTATGGCGGAGCAGGTGCAGAAATCCATAGCAGCCAATGATACAGTGATCAGTAAGATGGCAGATCTGTATGCACAGACGGAGAAAATGATTACGGGTATTACCAATCAGACCAGCCTGTTGTCTTTAAATGCCAGCATTGAGGCGGCCAGAGCAGGAGAGGCGGGCCGGGGCTTTGCGGTAGTGGCAGGCGAGATTTCTTCTCTGGCAAATCAGACCAAGTCGGCAACGGTCAGCATTACGGAACTGATTCAGAATATTCATGCGGAATTGAATGAGGTATCCGGCGCCATTGACCTGATGACCGGCAGCAATCAGTCCCATGCTGTGACAGCGAAGAAAGTGCTGGGCAGCTTTGAAAAGATTGCGGAGATGACAGAGCATATCAGCCGGCAGACCAGTGCGATGAAGGAGACCGTAACAGAGTTAGAGACGGCAAATGCGGATATTGTGGAGAATATTCAGACCATTTCCGCCATTACCGAAGAAGTTTCTGCGCATTCCAGTGAGACCTATAATGCCTGTGAGGAAAACAGCAATATGGTGTCCCAGGTGACAAGTATCGTAGAAAGCCTGCATGAGGAAACGAAAAAAATACAAAAAAGCTATTGACATTTAAGATAGAACCTAGTAAAATATTCAATGTTGCAGGAGAAGCCTGCAACAGATGTGCGTTTAGCTCAGCTGGATAGAGCGTTTGGCTACGGACCAAAAGGTCGGGGGTTCGAATCCTCTAACGCACGGTGGGAAACCTCGTAAATATTATGTTTACGAGGTTTTTTTGTTCTAGCGGAGAATCCTGCAAAGCAGGATTCTTTCTTGTGCTTGGAAACAAGGAAGGTATTGACAGAGGAAAGGGGCAGTTATGAGGACTGTTCCTTAGAACGAAGCGGAGGAAGATTATGAGCAATTCTCAGCCACGAAGATTTTGTAGAAAGTGTCTCACCAGGGATATGATCGGACAGGAGGAATATTTTAAGTCGCTGCAGGAATACATAGCCAATATGGAACCGGAGCTCAAGGTGGAGGAGGCTGTATATGAGGAGAGACTGGCGGTCTGTACGGACTGCGACCTGCTTCTGGAGGGCATGTGCCGCACCTGCGGCTGCTATGTGGAGCTGCGGGCAGTGATGAAGAAAAATGCCTGCCCCAATCATAAGTGGGAAAGCCGGCCGTTATAATGCTGTTTCCGGAATCCATCCAATATTATGACTTTTCAAGAGGGCTTTTTTTTGATATACTGGAAAAAGAACAGTCGCGGCTCAAAGAGCATCAAAGCCGGGACGGGATGGAGGGTTATCAATATGAAGATTATGGTGAATCAGGTTGGGTATGAACTGGCTGCCCCCAGTAAGAAAGCAGTGGCAGATCAGCCGGGTATTTATGTCTTGAAAAGCGCATCCGGAGAGAAAGTATGGCAGGGACAGGCAGGAGCGGCTGTGGAGGATCCGCTGTGCGGAGAAAAGCTGTACCCCCTGGACTTTGGCGCTGTACGGACGGCAGGAAAATATTATATGGAAGGGCCGGACGGTGCACAAAGCGACAGCTTTGTAATACAAAAGGATGTGCTGGCAGACGTACATAATGCGATGATCAAGGCGTTGTATTTCCAGCGCTGCGGCTGCGCCTTGGAAGAAAAATATGCAGGACCTTATATTCATGCCGCCTGCCACATGGCTGACAGTGAGGTCTACGGAGAAACGGGGCATATCCTTGACGCCCGGGGAGGCTGGCATGATGCGGGAGATTACGGACGGTATATTACGCCTGCCGCTGTAACCATCGGCCATTTGTTGTATGCGTATCAGCTGTATCCCCGGGCATTTGCTGAGCAGTTGAACATCCCGGAGAGCGGCAATGGCGTGGCGGATGTATTGAATGAATGCCGCTATGAACTGGAGTGGATGCTGAAAATGCAGCGAAAAGACGGAGCCGTGTATCATAAGCTGACAGCATGGCAGCATGCGCCCTTTGTTATGCCCGAGAAGGATTTGGATACCTTTTATGCTTTTGCAGTCTCTTCTTTGGCGGCGGCGGATTTCTGTGCGGTTATGGCTTTGGCGGCAAGAGTATACCGCAGCATAGACAGTGTATTTGCGACGCAGATGGAGGAGGCGGCAAGACTGTCCTGGAAGTGGCTTACAGAGAATCCGGAGCCTTTGCTGTTTCACAATCCGGAAGGGAGCAATACCGGCGAATATGGGGATGCGGCGGATGCGGATGAGCGTCTTTGGGCAGCGGCGGAGATGATGCTGCTGGCTGCAGAGCAGGGAGAGGCAGCAGATGCCTATGTAGAAGTGCTGCGCCGGATCCTGGCAACGGGTCTGAAGGTGACGGATTTTGGCTGGACGGATGTGGCCGGCTTTGCGGCTATGGCAGTGCTGACAGATTCCGGAAAGACGGCGGGGGAAGAGATCCGGAAGACTTTCCGTCAGGCAGTGCTGGCAGAGGCTGACCGTTTGGTGGGCCTGCAGCCCCAGAATGCATTTGCCCTGGGGATGGCCCCCGAGGATTTCTGCTGGGGCAGCAATATGGTGGTGACTAACCGGGGGATCCTGCTGGCGCTGGCCTGCGAGACGGCGGCGGAAACGGAGGCCGCCGGAAGGATTCCCGCCTATCGGGAGGCGATCCAAGCACAGATCGACTATTTGTTGGGGAAAAATATTACCGGCTACAGCTTTGTCACTGGCTTTGGAGATCATGCTTATCGCTATCCCCATTTGCGTACTACGGCGGCGGATGGAATTGAAAAGCCCATGCCGGGCTGGGTATCCGGCGGCCCTAACAGAAAGCCAGGGGATGAACTGGGGATCAGGATGATTCCTGCGGGTACGCCGCCCATGAAGTGCTATTTGGATCGGGAAGAGTGCTATTCTCTGAACGAGATTACCATTTACTGGAATTCCTCAGCGGTATTTGTGACTGCTTTCCTGCGCAGTATCGCACAGTAACGGCAGTGGAATCGCCAGAGCAGGAAACCTCTCAGAAAGAAAGGAATACAGGATGAATACATTTCAGTACAGGGTAGTTAGCATCGACGGGGACTATGCTCATCTGGAGCGGATTGATGAGCCGTCAGAGGAGCTGAAGCTGGTGGCCCGGGCATTGCTGCCGCCGGAGATTACGGAGGGCACTAAGCTTCTCTATGAGTGGATGCAGTACAGCATCATGATATAATGACCTTATTCCAGGCAGGGAACGGCCGGATGGCCATCCATCGTGATTGCGAAGCAATCATGCGCATCCGCCGGAGGCTTATGTGCGAAGTAATCATGTTATAAGGGCGAAGCAGAAAGGAAGAACAGCATGAGCCAGCAGAGAACTTATCAGAATCCGGTGCAGAGGGGGTTTTTCCCGGATCCTTCCGTAATCCGTGTGGGGGATGACTATTATATGGTCAATTCCAGCTTTCAGTATTTTCCGGCCATACCGATCTCCCATTCCAAGGATATGGTACACTGGCATATTATCGGACATGCCGTCACGAACCCACAGTGGCTGGATCTTAGTGACATTAAGGATTCCCACGGGATCTGGGCGCCGGATATCTCCTATGTGGACGGAAAATATTATATTTTTGCCACTTTACGGCTGAACGCAGACGGCAAGCGGAACAATAATGTGATGCGCAGACAGCTGGTGATGGTATCTGACAGACCGGAGGGGCCTTACAGCAAGCCCTGTTGCCTGGAGGTGGATGATATTGACCCTTCTCACTTTGTGGATGATGACGCCGGCAGATATATGATCATCGCCAAGGCAGCCAATGCGGTGCCGCTGACGCCGGACAGCCTGCAGATCGCCGGGGAGATGAAGACGGTCTGGGAAGGTACGGGAGAGCGCTGCTCCGAGGGCCCCCATCTGCTGAAAAAGGATGGATATTATTATGTCATGGTGGCAGAGGGCGGCACCGGCTATGGGCATGGCATCAATATGGCCCGCAGCAGGAATATGTACGGCCCCTATGAGGAGTCCCCGTACAATCCGGTGATGCGTCAGAAGGATCCCCGGGCGCCTATTCAGCGGGCCGGTCATGGAAAGCTGGTGCAGGATCAGAACGGGCAGTGGTGGTGTTATTATCTCTGCGGCAGACCCAATGATGGCCGCTATACCACGGTGGGAAGGGAATCCGCATTGGATCCTGTGCGGTGGACCCAGGACGGTTGGCTGCTGATTAATGAGGGCAGGGGGCCAAGCCTGGAGCAGACTGCCCCGGATCTGCCGGAATGCACCTTTGCAAGAAATCTTTTTGATGATTTTAATGCTACCGAACTGAATCCGGAATGGGAATTTGTACGAAATCCGGACAACGGCTCCTGGTCCCTGACAGAGCGTCCCGGATATTTCAGAATATGGACCAGGGACGGACAGCTTCATGAGATCCGGGCGAAAAATACGCTGCTTCGCCGGGAACAGGAGTTGTCCTATACGGCGGAGACCAGACTGGAATACTATCCTGACCGTAACGGCGAGCAGGCGGGGATGACCTGTTATTACAGCACTGCCACCTATGTCCGCTGCTGTCTGTGCTATGAGGGGGGACGCAAGCTTCAGCTGGTGATTAACCGCAACCACGGGGAGGAGCTGATGGCAGAGATTTCCGATATACGGGAGACAGCGGTGTATCTGAGGGTTGTGGTAGAAAAGCTGACTCGTTCCTTTTTTTACAGCTACGACGGGGAGAACTGGCTGCCAATTGGGGAATTGAAGAACTGTATTTATCTCTGCGATGAGGGTGTCCCCGATGATCCTAAGCGCCATACCGGTACCTTGGTGGGGATTTATGCCAACAACGGCGGCTGCGGCAGCCGTAAACCCGCTGATTTTGATTATTTCAAATATGAAGATTAAAAAGGTTCAGACAAAGGCCCGTGCCGCTGTATGCGGCAGGCCTTTGTTAAATTTTAAACTTTTGAGAAACCCCTTGATACTTTTTATCATTTCTATTATAGTAGATAAATGTAAGCGCTTACATTTTGAAAAATATAACCAATTTTTACAAGATTCACAACAAAAGGAAGGTACTGGATATGAGCCGATTAAAGATAGAAACTCCCAATCAGGCCCAGCTGACCGTAGAGCAGCTGTATAAGGATCTGGAGCGCCGTATTATTGCCAGTCCGCCGGGGCTGTGTCCTGTGGATCTACAGCTGTCTTTTCTCAGGATGTGCCATGCACAGACCTGCGGGAAATGTACTCCCTGCCGCATAGGGCTGGGGCAGCTGGCTCATCTGATGGAGGATGTGCTGGAGGGGCACGCCGGTTTCAAGACGCTGGATCTGATCCGGGAGACGGCAAGGGATATTATGGACAGCGCAGACTGTGCGCTGGGCTATGAGGCGGCCCGTATGGTTTTCTCCGGTCTGGAGGGCTGTCTGGAGGATTATAAGTACCATATTGAGCACGGCAAGTGTTCCTATCATATTACCCAGCCCGTACCCTGTGTGGCTCTGTGTCCGGCAGGTGTGGATATTCCCGGGTACATAGCGCTGGTGGGAGAGAAGCGTTATGCGGATGCAGTGAAACTGATCCGTAAGGATAATCCCTTCCCTACGGCCTGCGCCCTGATCTGTGAGCACCCCTGCGAGGCCCGCTGCCGCCGGAATATGATAGACAGCCCCATTAATATCCGGGGATTGAAGCGTATGGCGGTGGATCATGCAAGAGCCAATACGGTTCCTATTCCGGAGAAGGCAGAATGTACCGGCAAGAGGATCGCCGTTATCGGCGGCGGCCCCGGCGGATTGTCAGCGGCATATTATCTGGAGCTGATGGGACACCACTGTGTGGTATATGAGGAAAAGAGCAGGCTGGGCGGTATGCTGCGCTATGGCATCCCCAACTATCGTTTCCCCCGGGAGCGGCTGGAGGAGGATATCCACGCCATACTCTCCACCGGTGTGGAGGTGCATCTAAATACCCGAATCGGCAATGGG
>CALWLO010000137.1 GCA_944381545.1 uncultured Acetatifactor sp.
TCTATTTCTTCATATGATAAATTCAGTATACCACATTTTATTAAATGTGTCATTTACTTAATTTATTATATACTAGGGAGCGTAACTCCCAGGATAAGATCGATGCGGTGATTACCAATCCCATTATTGGTCTGTTGGTCTTCGCCGTTGTTATGTTCCTGGTATTCCAGATCTCCCAGGCCTGGGTCGGGCCCTGGATCGCCGATGTGCTGGTGGGCTGGATCGAAAGCTTCCAGGAGGTAGCTGCAGGCTGGATGGAGAATGCCTCTCCTTTCCTGTCGGCCTTAATTGTTGACGGTATCATCGGCGGCGTGGGCGCTGTCATCGGTTTCCTGCCTCTGGTGATGGTAATGTACTTCCTGATCGCCCTACTTGAAGACTGCGGCTACATGGCCCGGGCCACGGTGGTTCTGGATCCCATCTTCAAGAAAGTGGGACTGTCCGGCAAGTCCGTTATCCCCTTTGTGATTGGCACCGGCTGTGCGATTCCCGGCGTCATGGCCTGCCGCACCATCCGCAACGAGCGTGAGCGCAGAGCCACCGCCATGCTGACCCCGTTTATGCCCTGCGGCGCCAAGCTGCCCGTTATCGCCCTGTTTGCCGGCGCTTTCTTTGCTGACGCTTCTTGGGTGGGCACCCTGATGTACTTTGTGGGCATCGTCCTGATCCTGCTCTGTGCGCTGCTGGTCAATAAGCTGGCCGGTTATAAGGTGAGAAAATCCTTCTTTATCATTGAGCTGCCGGAATACAAGCTCCCCAGTTTAAAACGGGCATTTTTCTCCATGTGCGGCAGGGGCTGGGCTTATATCGTAAAGGCCGCTACCATTATCCTGGTATGTAATACCGTGGTGCAGATCATGCAGAGCTTCAACTGGCATTTCCAGCTGGTGGAGGAGGGTATGGAGAATACCTCCATTTTGGCTTCCATCGCAACCCCTTTTGCCTATGTGCTGATTCCCATTGTAGGTTATCATGCGTGGCAGTTGGCTGCTGCGGCTTTCACCGGCTTTATCGCCAAAGAGAATGTAGTCGGCACTCTGGCTGTATGCTATGGCGTTACCAATTTTATTGACACAGAAGAACTGGCTCTGGTAGAAGGCGCCGGAGCAGAGGTTGCTACGATCTTTGCCATGACCAAGGTTGCTGCACTGGCTTATCTGATGTTCAACCTATTCACTCCACCCTGCTTTGCTGCAATCGGCGCCATGAACTCTGAGATGAAGAGCGCTAAATGGCTGTGGGGCGGTATCTGTCTGCAGCTGGGTGTTGGCTATACCATCAGTTTCCTGGTGTACCAGATCGGCACCCTGATCACTACCGGCACCTTGGGTACAGGCTTTCTCCCCGGACTGATCGCTGTGGCTGTCATGGCCGGTATTGTAGTTTTCCTGTGTATCAACTCCAACAGGAAGCTGAATACGGAGTACGCTCTGCACAACATGAAGAAAGCCAGCTGATGATCTCCTGCTGATGCAGAGAGAAGATATGGGAGGTGTGTGTTTATGGCAAATATCATAATTATTGTCCTTTTGGTAATCCTTGAAGGTCTTGCCGTTTCCTATCTCTACAGAGCAAAGAAAAAAGGAAAAACCTGTATCGGCTGTCCCTACAGCGACTCCTGCGGCAAAAAAAACAAAATGCAATAGCGCAAGCAGGGGCTTGCGCTATGCGGAGATATAAGTTCGAATGTGCAACATCCAAATACGTATTGGTGCATATCGCAGGTTAAACCTGCGATATGCATGAAAGAGGAAATTATGACAAATTGTATTATCATTGCAATATTGGCCGTTATCCTTGTACCGGGAATGCGCTCCAGCATAAAGCATTTCCGGGGCGAAGGGGGCTGCTGCGGCGGGAGTACCTATAAGGCACGCAGGAAAAAGCTGGATACAGTCATTGCCAGGAAGACGTTTATGGTGAAAGGAATGAGCTGCCAGAACTGTGTAAACAGAGTTATGGAGGCAGTCAATTCCATCGATGGCGCATCCGGTATTGTGCATCTGAAAAGGGGCCGGGTAATCGTTTCCATGGATCGGAGGATTGCCGATACCGTCATAAAAAATGCCATCGAAGGAGCCGGGTATACGGTGACGGAAGTAAAGTAAATGTTTTTGTCTGCAGTTTTGTTGTTATTTACTGCTCCTGCCGGGTTTTTCCCTGCACGCTCAGCCATTTCAGATAACCATTGATAAAGGGATCCAGTGCGCCATCCAGCACAGCATCGGCATTGCTGCTTTCCACCTCGGTTCGCAGATCCTTAACCAGCTTATAGGGCTGGAGCACATAGGAGCGGATCTGGTTGCCCCAGGCAATATCCTTGACCTCCCCCCGAATATCGGAAAGCTTCTCCACATTGGCCTCCTGCTTGAGCAGATACAGCTTGGCTTTCAGCATCTGCATAGCCTTATCCTTGTTCTGGAACTGGCTGCGCTCATTCTGGCACTGTACTACCGTCCCCGTGGGAATGTGGGTGATCCGGATTGCCGAGGAGGTCTTATTGATATGCTGCCCTCCGGCGCCGCTGCTCCTATAGGTATCAATACGCAGATCCTTCTCATCAATCTCCACATCCAGATCCTCTTCAATATCCGGCATCACATCCAAGGATACAAAAGAGGTCTGGCGTTTTCCCTGAGCATTAAAGGGAGAGATACGCACCAGCCGGTGTACTCCCTTCTCCGATTTCAGATAGCCATAGGCATTGGTGCCGTTGACCTGGAAGGTCACGGACTTGATACCGGCCTCATCCCCGTCCAGATAATCCAGCACCTCCAACGTAAAGCCCTTGCGCTCTGCCCAGCGGGTATACATGCGGTAAAGCATGCTGCACCAGTCGCAGCTCTCCGTGCCGCCCGCTCCGGCGTTCAGCTTCAGGATCGCATTGTTTTTATCATATTCGCCGGACAGAAGCGTGCCAATGCGCAGTTCTTCCAACTCGCCGGTAAATTCGTCCAGTTCTCCCCGGATCTCCGGAATCAGAGAGGCATCCTCTTCCTCATAGCCCATCTCGATCAGAGTCAGGATATCGTCATACTGGGTCTCCAGCTTGCGGAAGCCCTCCACGGTATCCTTCATATTCTTCAGTTCCTTCATCAGCTTGTTGGAGCGGTCCGGATCATCCCAGAAGCCCGGGGCTTCCATCTCCATCTCCAATTCTTCGATCCTCTTTGCCTTGTTAGCAAGGTCAAAGTGAATCCCTCACTTCCGCTAATGGAGTTTCATAAGTCAGCAGTTCTGACTTCATTGCATCTAATTCTACCACTTTGCGTCACCGCCTTTCAAAAATAAAATTTTTCCGGGGAGCCTACTTACCGGCCCTTCCACAGCACTGCTTATATTTCTTGCCGCTGCCGCAGGGACAGGGGTCATTGGGATATACCTTAGCTGCCGCACGCTTAGCCGGCGCCTTGGCCACGGATTCATCCTTGTTGGTGCCGGTAACCTGCGCCACCTGTTCCCGCTCCACCTTCTGTTCAATCTTAATGTGGAACAGCAGACGTACGGTTTCTTCCTTGATATTTTGGGTCATCTCGTCAAACATCTCGTAACCGTTCATCTTATACTCTACCAGAGGATCCCTCTGTCCATAGGCCTGCAGGCCGATACCCTGGCGAAGTTGCTCCATATCATCAATATGATCCATCCATTTCCGGTCAATTACCTTCAGCAGGATCACCCGCTCTATCTCACGGATCGCCTCCGCATCCGGGAACTCTGCCTCCTTGGATTCATAGAGCTTCACTGCCTCTTCCTTCAGCTGCTGCTTCAGACTGTTCTTTTTGGGCTTTATCACCCGCTCCTTGGTCACCGGCTCTATGGGCACGGTGGGCAGCAGCAGGGTATTTAGCTCATTGTAATCCCATTCCTCCGCATCGCCGTCATCGCTGATACTGATATCCACGGCATTTTCCGTAATATCGGTAATCATCTTAAAGATCACATCCCTCATGCTTTCGCCGTTTAATACCCGGCTCCTCTCATCATAGATGATCTCTCTCTGCTCACTCATGACACGGTCATATTCCAGCAGATTCTTTCTGATGCCAAAGTTATTGTTCTCAATCTTTTTCTGCGCCGACTCAATGGCATTGGTCAGGGCTTTGTGCTCGATCTCCTGCCCTTCGGGAATCCCCAGGGCGTTAAACATGCTGATCAGCCTTTCGGAGCCGAACAGTCTCATCAGATCATCCTCCAGGGAGATATAGAACTTGGATTCTCCCGGATCTCCCTGACGTCCCGAACGTCCCCGCAGCTGGTTGTCAATACGGCGGGATTCATGCCGCTCCGTGCCGATAATTTTCAGGCCCCCTGCTGCTCTGGCTTCCTCGTCCAGCTTAATATCCGTACCGCGGCCGGCCATGTTGGTGGCGATGGTCACTGCGCCATGGATACCGGCATCCGCCACAATCTCAGCCTCCAGCTCATGAAATTTTGCATTTAAGACCTTATGGGGAATCCCCTTTTTATTCAGCAGCTTACTCAATTCCTCACTGGCCTCGATGGTGATGGTGCCCACCAGCACCGGCTGCCCCTTGGCGTGGGCCGCTTCCACTGCCTCTACAATGGCTTTCAGCTTCTCCGCCCTGGTCTTATATACGGCATCCTGCAGATCGATTCTGGCAATGGGCTTATTGGTGGGCACTTCCACCACATCCATACCATAGATATCCCGGAATTCATTTTCCTCGGTCAGCGCCGTACCGGTCATCCCGCATTTTTTTTCAAACAGGTTAAAGAAATTCTGGAAGGTAATGGAGGCCAGCGTCTTGCTCTCCCGTTTCACCTTCACCCTCTCCTTAGCCTCAATTGCCTGGTGCAGGCCGTCGGAATAACGGCGTCCCGGCATAATACGTCCGGTGAACTCATCCACGATCAGCACCTGGTCATCCTTCACCACATAGTCCTGATCCCGGAACATCAGATTGTGGGCGCGCAGCGCCAGAATAATATTATGCTGAATCTCCAGATTCTCCGGATCGGCAAAATTGTCGATATGGAAGAATTTCTCCACCTTTTCCACGCCGGCAGCAGTCAGGTTGATGACCTTATCCTTCTCATTTACCACAAAGTCCCCATTTTCCTCCTGGACGATTCCCATCAGAGCATCCATCTTGGACAGCTGCTGTACATCATCGCCCCGTTTCATCTGTCTTGCCAGCATATCGCACATCTCATACAACGCCGTGGATTTACCGCTCTGTCCGGAGATAATCAACGGGGTACGGGCTTCATCAATCAGTACGGAGTCCACCTCATCGATAATGGCAAAATGCAGTCCCCGCAGTACCAGCTGTTCCTTATAAATAACCATATTATCCCGCAGATAGTCAAATCCCAGCTCATTATTGGTCACATAGGTAATGTCAGAGTTATAGGCCTTCTGGCGTTCCTCCGGGGTCATGCTGTTTAAGACCACGCCTACGGTCAGCCCCAGGAACTCATGCACCTGACCCATCCACTCTGCATCACGCTTTGCCAGATAGTCATTGACCGTCACTACATGTACGCCCTTGCCCTCAAGAGCATTCAAATAGGCGGGCAGCAGACAGGTCTGGGTCTTACCTTCACCGGTTTTCATCTCGGCAATACGTCCCTGATGCAGGATCACGCCGCCGATCAGCTGTACCCGGTAATGCTCTGTATTCAGCACTCTCCTGGCCGCCTCGCGCACCAGTGCATAAGCCTCCGGCAGAAGATCATCCAGGCTTTCCCCGTCCGCCAGACGCACCTTAAATTCCTGCGTCTTTGCTTTCATCTGCTCATCCGTCAGCTCCAGCATCTGCGGGCGAAGCGCTTCGATCTGATCCACCACAGGCAGAATACGCTTCAGCTCTCTCTGACTGTGCGTGCCAAATATTTTTTCCGTTAACTTCATATTTTCCTCCTTCATGCATATCGCAGGTCTTGCCTGCGATACTGCACCAATAAGAATTTGAACGGAGCGTTCAAACTTTTCTTTCTGTGCATTTCCCGGAATTTCCGGAAAGATTGCACCTATACGATAATAAAATAAGCGCTCTGAATATACGGCTCGAATAGAGTTATTGTAACAGATTTACATCCAGGATTCAACCTTAGAAAATACTAATCCCTTAACATTTTGTAAACTTTATGTTAAAATTGACATCCTATGGTTTTTTCGTTATAATAAAAGGCGTTAAAGATCTTTTGTTTTAACGATTCCCAGCGTTCATTGTCCAGGAAGGAAAACGGCTACATGAAGAAACTTTCTACTTTACAACTGGTTCCCGGCATGATCGTGGCTGACGATGTGATGACGCCCAATCATCAGATGGTGCTGCCTAAGGATACTTTGCTCACGGATTCGCTGATCACCAAGCTGGAGCTCTATGGTATTCTGACCGTTCATGTAAAGGATGATGTCATCCCGCCGGAGTCTGAGCCGCTTCCCGGCATTCCCTCTTACTTTGAGCGCATAAAGAGCAGTCCGGAATTTCAAGCCTTTAAAGCGAGCTATGAGATAGAGGCGGACGCCTTTAAAAATATGATAAACAATGTGGTGAAGAAACATACCCAGCTTGACATATCCGAGCTGCTGAACCGGTCTCTTCGGATGGTTACCAATATCACAGGGCGCATCGGCATCCTGGATCTGCTGCACAATATGCGGGAATATGACGATTCCACTTTTGCCCACTGCCTGAATGTGGGACTGATCTGTAATGTATTCACCCACTGGCTGAAGCTTTCGGATGCGGAGGTGGAGTTAGCGACAGCCTGCGGCCTGCTTCATGATATAGGCAAGCTGCTGATTCCTCATGACATAATTGCCAAGCCCGGTAAGCTTACCGACACGGAATACCTTCAGATACAGAAGCATCCGGCAGAGGGCTACCAGCTGCTTCGGGAACAGAATGTGAATGAGCATATCTGTAATGCGGCCCTGATGCATCATGAGCGCTGTGACGGCTCCGGTTATCCTCTGGGCTTAAGAGGCAGCCAGATTGATGCTTATGCTAAAATCGTGGCTATAGCCGATGTCTACGATGCAATGACGGCAGCCCGGGTATACCGGGGGCCCATCTGTCCTTTCCGGGTTATCGAGATCTTTGAAGCCGAGGGACTGCAGAAATATGACGTGAAATATGTTCTTTGCTTTTTGGAAAACATTGTCAATTCCTACATTCAGAACCGCTGCCGCCTGAGCGACGGCCGGGAGGGAGAGATTATTTTTATCAATAAGCTGAAGTTTTCCCGCCCCGTTGTCCGGTGCGGTAACGAATATGTGGATCTGGCTGAAAATCCAACCCTGTATATTGAGAGCCTGCTGTAATCCTGCAGCAGGCTGTTTATTCCTGCGGACAATAAGCCAGTGCGGAAAGGAGCAGCTATGAACAACCTGATCCATATCTCTGTTGGGCCGGATCAGCCCGAGCCCTGTTTTTCCACCATCGGAGAAGCCATCTCCTTTATCAGCAGGCAGT
>CALWLO010000138.1 GCA_944381545.1 uncultured Acetatifactor sp.
CATGGTAGCTCCCAAGGTCGTGGAGCTGCGCGTATATGCTGGAGTTCCCCATCTGCGGATCCCAGTGGTGACGGATCCCAAGAAAGCCTCTGCAGCATTACATTGGGGAGTGGCAGAGATGACAGAGCGCTACAAAAAATTTGCCGACTTCAATGTCCGGGATCTAAAGGGCTACAACAAGAAGGCGGAGTCCATGAGAGCAAGCGGCGATCCCGAGGCACCCGCCAAGATGCCTCAGATCGTGATTATTGTGGACGAGCTGGCGGATCTGATGATGGTGGCTCCCAGCGAGGTGGAGGAGTCCATCTGCCGTCTGGCTCAGCTGGCAAGAGCGGCAGGCATCCATCTGATTATTGCGACCCAGAGGCCCAGCGTGGATGTGATCACCGGCCTGATCAAGGCCAATATGCCCAGCCGGGTGGCTTTTTCCGTATCCAGCGGTGTGGATTCCCGTACCATCCTGGATATGAACGGTGCGGAGAAGCTGTTGGGAAAGGGGGATATGCTGTTTTATCCCCAGGGTTACTCCAAGCCGGCCCGAATCCAAGGCGCTTTTGTGTCGGATAAGGAAGTATCCGATGTAGTGGACTTTTTAAAGAATCAGGCCCTGGGCAATACATATGCCTCGGATATTGAAGAGCAGCTTAAAAATATGGGCGGCTTAGGGGGAACCGCTTCCGGCGGAGGAAATGAGAAGGATGAGTACTTTGAAGAAGCCGGGCGTTTTATTATTGATAAGGACAAGGCATCCATCGGCATGCTGCAGCGAGCCTTTAAGATCGGTTTTAACCGTGCGGCCCGGATCATGGAACAGCTTCATGAATATGGCGTTGTGGGGGAGGAAGAGGGAACCAAGCCCCGTAAGATCCTGATGAGCATGGAAGAATTTGAACAGCTGTTAGAGGAAATATAGGAGGAAATACATCATGAAGACAGATATCCAGATTGCACAGGAAACGATGATGGAGCCCATTACTCTGGTGGCGGAGCGTCTCGGGATCCCTCAAGAGGAGCTGGAGCTGTATGGCAGTTATAAGGCCAAAATCTCTGACACATGTCTTAAGAGGATCCAGGATAATCCGGAGGGAAAGCTGATCCTGGTGACCGCCATCAATCCCACACCGGCCGGAGAAGGAAAGACTACGATTACGGTGGGACTGGGGGAAGCTTTCGGACAACTGGGGAAAAAGGCAGTGATTGCCCTGAGGGAGCCCTCGCTGGGTCCCTGCTTTGGCATCAAGGGAGGGGCTGCCGGAGGCGGATATGCGCAGGCAGTGCCTATGGAGGATCTGAATCTGCATTTTACCGGAGATTTTCATGCGATTACCAGTGCCAACAATTTGCTGGCTGCATTGCTGGATAATCATATTCAGCAGGGCAATGAGCTGCAGATCGATACCCGCCAGATTGTATGGAAAAGATGTGTGGATATGAATGATCGCGTGCTGCGCAATATTGTGGTAGGTATGGGCGCTAAGGCGGACGGTGTGGTCAGAGAGGATCATTTTGTGATTACAGTAGCTTCTGAAATTATGGCGATCCTGTGTTTGGCTGCGGATATGAAGGACTTAAAGGAAAGGCTGTCGAGGATCGTGGTGGCCTATAACTATGCAGGGGAACCTGTATATGCCGGACAACTGCAGGCAGTGGGCGCAATGGCGGCGCTGCTTAAGGATGCCATTAAACCGAACCTGATCCAGACCCTGGAGCATACCCCGGCGCTGGTACATGGAGGCCCCTTTGCCAATATTGCCCACGGCTGCAACTCCGTCATTGCCACCAGGACGGCTCTGAAGCTGGCGGATTACTGTATTACGGAAGCGGGCTTTGGCGCCGATCTGGGTGCGGAAAAGTTTTTTGATATCAAGTGCCGGGAGGCGGGGCTTGTTCCCGATGCGGTGGTGCTGGTTGCCACCATAAGGGCTTTGAAGTATAATGGCGGCGTACCGAAAAATGAGCTGTCCGCCGAGAATCTGGAAGCATTGCAGAAGGGCATTGTCAATCTGGAGAAGCATATCGAGAATCTGCAGAAATACGGTGTCCCCGTGGTGGTGACGCTGAACGCCTTTACTGCGGATACGGAGGCGGAGATCGCTTATGTGAAGCAGTTCTGCGAGGAAAGAAACTGTGAATTTGCTCTGGCGAAGGTATGGGAGCAGGGCGGCAGGGGCGGCATAGAATTGGCCGAGAAGGTGCTTAAGACCGTGGAGCAGAAGGAAAGTCAATTCCATGTACTGTACGAGGACGATCTGCCTCTGAGGGAAAAGATCACCAGGGTGGCGACGGAAATCTATGGCGCTGCCAGTGTGAAGTTTGCGCCTGCAGCGGAAAAACAGCTAATACGTCTGGAGGAATTGGGCTACGGCGGTTTGCCGGTATGTATGGCGAAAAACCAGTATTCCCTGTCCGATGATCCTACGCTGCTGGGACGGCCGGAGAATTTTGAATGCAATATCCGGGAGGTCTATGTATCTGCCGGCGCAGGCTTTGTGGTAGTGCTGACCGGTGCAGTGGTGACCATGCCCGGCCTGCCTAAGACCCCTGCCGCTTTTGGTATCGATGTAAATGAAGAGGGCAGGATCATTGGACTTTTCTAAAGCAAAGTCCGACTTTTCTAAAGCAAAGTCCGACTTTTCTAAAGCAAAATCTGGCTTTTGACTTCAAAAGTGCCAGGTGTGAGGAGGAAAATATGACACAGATTATTGACGGAAAGAAAATCAGTACGCAGATTAAGGAAGAATTAAAGGAGCAGGTGGCGGCTTATAAAGCCCAGGGAAAGGAGATCTGTCTGGCGGTGATACAGGTTGGAAATGACCCGGCGTCCTCCGTTTATGTACGGAACAAAAAGAATGCCTGTGAATATATCGGGATCCGTTCCCTGGCCTATGAACTGCCCCAGGAGACCACGGAAGCGGAATTGCTTTCCCTGATTGCAGAACTGAATGACAGGGCGGAGGTAAACGGTATCCTGGTGCAGCTTCCCCTGCCGGCGCAGATCAATGAGGAAAAAGTATTGAATGCCATCAGCCCATTAAAGGATGTGGACGGTTTTCATCCGGTAAACGTGGGGGCTTTATGTATCGGCAAAAAAGGCTTTGTGTCCTGCACTCCGGCAGGGGTAATCGAGCTGCTGAAGCGTTCCGGTATTTCCATAAGCGGAAAGGAATGCGTGGTGGTAGGACGCAGCAATATTGTGGGTAAGCCCATGGCGCTGCTTCTTTTGCGTGAAAACGGCACAGTGACCGTTGCTCACAGCAGGACGGAGGATCTAAAGACAGTGACCCGCCGGGCAGATATCCTGGTGGTGGCTGTAGGAAAGCCCCGGATGATTACAGCGGATTATGTAAAAGAGGGAGCGGTTGTCATTGACGTGGGTATTCACAGAGATGAAAAGAATAAATTATGCGGCGATGTGGATTATCCTTCCGTAGCGCCTCACTGCAGCGCCATTACCCCGGTTCCCGGCGGAGTGGGGCCCATGACCATTGCCATGTTGATGAAAAACTGTGTGGAAAGTGTGTCTGTTTAAGGAAATTATAGTTTGATGAAAGGGCATGGTAATTCGTATGAATTGTCCGAAATGTGGGACTGAGATAGCGGAAGGCTCTCTCTATTGTACAGCCTGCGGAGAAGACATCCATATTGTACCTGACTTTGAACCGGAAGTGGAGCAAAGTATGCGGGATACCATGGATCAGATTGTGGTGGAGCTGCAGGATTCCCAGGCGTCAGAGGAACAAAAGTCGAAGAAATCCCCCAAAAAGAACTATCTTGGATGGATAGCCGGACTTTTTTTCTTAGTAATCGCAGTTCTTTCAGGGATTATTTACGGTGTTTGGTATCATATGGAGCATTCCGCAGAATATCAGCTGGCCCGTGCTGCGGAATGTTTCAGAGCGCAGGACTATAACCAGGCGGTAAATTATTATCTCCGCTGCAAGGAGCTTGGCAGCACGGATCCGGAGATTGATTTTGCACTGGCAGAGTGCTACTATGCCATGGATAATGTGGGAGGATATGAAAAACAGCTGCTGGCGCTGATTCAGAGCAGAAATTTAAACCAGGAACAGCTGGAGAGGGCATATGCGGGATTGATCAATTCTTATCGAGCCAGAAATGATTACCAAACGATTGACAGCTTGTTAAATGCCTGTGATAATGATATCATAAAAAGTAAATATCAGAATCTGCAGGCAAAACCGCCGGAGATGAGCTATGAGGAAGGGTATTATCAGGAGATTCTGCCCTTGAAGCTTTCCTCCAACACAGCCGGCACCATTTACTATACGCTGGATGGGTCTGAGCCGGATCAGGACAGCCTGGTCTATACAGCGCCGATTTTCCTGGATAACGGGGAGCATATCATAAAAGCCGTGTTTGTAAACGAGTATGGCCTGGTCAGTGATGTGGTGACCAAAAGATATCAGATCGAGCTGCAGATTCCCATTGCGCCGGATGTTCAGACCGCAAGCGGCGAGTACAGCAGTCCCACGTTGATCCGGATTAATTGCGAGGAGGATGAAAGTATTTATTATACAACGGACGGCACTGTTCCTACGGATAAATCCACCCGATATACAGGCGCCTTTTATATGCCCTTGGGAGATTCCCATTACTGCTTTGCGATCATTGAGGAAGACGGCATTGTGGGAGAGGTGGCGCAGCGTTCCTACAGTCTGCATCTGAATACGGATATCAGTGTGGAGATGGCCAGCATGACCGTATACAACGAGATGATACGGACAGGCAGGATCCGGGATTATGAGGGACATGCAGGAGAGAACACTATCTATCAGTACCGTTTCCTGTATCCGGCGACCATTGGCGAAGAGGACTATTATCTTTTTGCGGAGCTGCATGTGGATGAGACCGGCGGCAGTATCCGGACAGGCAGCTATTATGCGGTTCAGGCCTATACCTGCATCTGCTATAAGCTGCAGACGGATGAAAATAACAACTATAGTGTAGTTGAGATTTTATAAGATTTACAAAAAGAGAAGACAGTGGAACGAAAAATGGGAGGAGAAGACATGTACAAAATTTTAAAGGCAGAGGAATTGACTACCAATATCTATCTGATGGAAGTGGAAGCCGGGCGGGTGGCAAAGCATTGTCAGCCGGGCCAGTTTGTGATCGTCCGGATGAATGAGGAAGGAGAACGGATTCCGTTGACCATCTGTGACTATGACAGGGAAAAGGGAACCATAACCATCGTTTTCCAGATTGTGGGGGCATCCACTCAAATGATGGCCGGCCTGAAGGCCGGGGACAGTTTCCATGACTTTGTGGGACCCCTGGGCTGTGCTTCTGAAATTGTAAAGGAAGATCCGGAGCGCCTGAAAAAGAAGAGATTTCTGTTTGTAGCCGGCGGTGTGGGCACGGCTCCTGTATACCCCCAGGTAAAATGGCTTCATGAGCACGGCATTGCGGCTGATGTCATTATGGGCAGCAAGACAAAGGAACTGTTGATCCTGGAGAAAGAGATGGAAGCGGTAGCCGGCAATCTGTATGTGACCACTGACGATGGTTCCTATGGCAGAAGCGGTATGGTGACCCAGACGATCAAGGATCTGGTGGCAGAGGGAAAGCAGTATGACCAATGTGTAGCCATCGGTCCCATGATCATGATGAAGTTCGTGTGCCTGCTCACCAAGGAATTACAGATTCCCACGATTGTCAGTCTCAATCCCATCATGGTGGACGGTACGGGCATGTGCGGGGCTTGCCGCGTGACAGTGGGAGGCAAAGTAAAATTTGCCTGCGTGGACGGGCCGGAATTTGACGGACATCAAGTAGATTTTGACGAGGCAATGAGCCGCCAGCAGATCTATAAGACCGCTGAAGGCAGGGCCTTTTTAAAGGCCAAAGAGGGAGCAACCCATCATGGCGGCTGTGGGAATTGCAACGGCTGATCGTAAGAGATCTTAACAGAGATAAGACATAATAGGCGTCAGGGAAAGTTACATAATTGTCCGATTGCAGGAAATTCATCTGTGACGCCATGAAATGGAGGAAAAGATGGACGTATTAAAGAAGGTGCCTGTCAGAGAGCAGGATGCACAGGTGCGTGCAAAGAATTTTGAAGAAGTATGTCTGGGATATAACAAGAAGGAGGCCATGGAGGAGGCAGGCCGCTGCATTAACTGTAAGAATGCGCAGTGTGTTAAGGGCTGTCCTGTGGCCATCGATATTCCGGGCTTTGTGGAGCAGGTGAAAAACGGTGATATTGAGGCTGCCTATCAGATCATCAGCCAGTCCAGCGCCCTGCCTGCAGTATGCGGACGTGTATGCCCCCAGGAAAGCCAGTGCGAGGGGAAATGTATCAGGGGCATTAAGGGTGAGCCGGTATCCATCGGCAAGCTGGAGCGCTTTGTGGCGGATTATGCCCGGGAGCAGGGGATCAAGCCGGAAGGGGCGAAGGAGAAAAAGGGGAAAAAGGTAGCGGTCATCGGTTCAGGCCCGGCGGGACTGACCTGTGCCGGTGATCTGGCAAAGCTGGGGTATGATGTGACTATCTTTGAAGCGCTGCATGAGGCAGGCGGCGTATTGGTATATGGGATTCCTGAGTTCCGTCTGCCCAAGGAGGCGGTGGTAGCCAAGGAGATTGAAAATGTAAAATCTCTGGGAGTGAAAATCGAAACCAATGTGGTGGTGGGAAAGTCTGTGACCATCGACCAGCTGCTGTCCGAGGAAGGATTTTCCGCCGTATTTATCGGTTCCGGTGCAGGACTGCCCAAGTTCATGGGAATCCCCGGCGAGAACAGCAACGGCGTATTCTCTGCAAATGAGTATCTGACCAGAAGCAATCTGATGAAGGCCTTTGACGAAAACAGCAACACCCCTATCATGCGGGGCAAAAAAGTAGCTGTAGTGGGGGGCGGAAATGTGGCAATGGATGCGGCCCGTACCGCACTGCGGCTGGGAGCAGAGGTGCATATCGTATACCGCCGCAGCGAGGAGGAGCTGCCGGCCCGGGTGGAGGAGGTACACCACGCCAAAGAGGAAGGGATCATCTTTGATCTGCTGACCAATCCCACCGAGATCCTGGCAGATGAGAAGGGCTGGGTGACCGGAATGAAGTGTATCCGTATGGAATTGGGAGAGCCTGATGAATCCGGCAGAAGACGGCCGGTAGAAGTGCCGGATTCCGAGTTTGTGATGGAGGTGGATACCGTGATCATGTCCTTGGGAACCTCTCCTAATCCATTAATATCCTCCACCACAGAGGGTCTGGAGACGAATAAATGGAAGTGTATCGTAGCCGATGAGGAAAACGGGAAAACCACCAAGGAGGGCGTATATGCCGGCGGTGATGCCGTAACGGGCGCTGCAACCGTCATTCTGGCAATGGGGGCCGGTAAAGCGGCAGCGAAGGGAATAGACGAGTATTTATCGGCGAAATAAATTTTTCG
>CALWLO010000139.1 GCA_944381545.1 uncultured Acetatifactor sp.
CCTTGGGGGCAGATTATATAAGATTGCCCAGCCGGAAAACGATGAACTGATGCTCACCATCAAAACGGGGGACGGTCAGAGGCGCCTGCTTTTATCCGCAGATGCCTCCCTGCCCCTGGTATACCTGACACAGCAGAATAAACCCAGTCCCATGACGGCGCCAAGCTTTTGTATGCTGCTGCGAAAGCATCTGCAGAACGGCCGCATTACCGGAATCACCCAGCCGGGGCTGGAGCGCATCATCCGTATCGATGTGGAGCATCTTGACGAGATGGGGGATCTGCGCCGCAAGACCCTGATCATCGAGATCATGGGCAAGCACAGCAATATTATCTTCTGCAATGAGGAAGGCACGATCTTAGACAGCATCAAGCATGTATCCGCACTGGTCAGCAGCGTCCGGGAGGTACTGCCGGGCAAGCCCTATTTTGTAGCCCGTACCCAGGATAAGTTGGATCCTCTGACCTGTGAAGAGTCCCAGTGGACGGCCGCCCGTCCCACTGCGCTGTATAAAGCAATCTATCAGAGCTATACGGGCATCTCCCCCATATTGGCCCAGGAGGTATGTTACCGCAGCGGATTGGATGGGGATGCTTCCACCTCTGCTTTTTCCCCCGAGGAGCTTCACCGGGCCTATCAAAGCTTCCGGAGCATGATGGATCAGGTGCGGTCCGGCAGCTTCAGCCCCGCCATCGCCTATACCGGCTCCCGTCCGATGGAATATGCGGCGCTGCCTCTGACCCTGTACAGTCAGGGAGACGATACCCTGCAGTCTTACACGTCCATCTCCGAACTGCTGGAGCATTACTATGCAGAGAAAAATACAATTACCCGCATCCGGCAGAAATCCGCAGATCTGCGTCATGTGGTACAGACCGCCCTGGAGCGCAATGTGAAAAAATATGATCTGCAGCTACAGCAGATCAGGGATACCGAAAAACGGGATCAGTACCGCATCTACGGCGAGCTGATCAATACCTACGGCTACAATATCCCCGCCGGCAGCAGCTCCATGGAAGCTCTGAACTACTATACGGGCGAACAAATCACAATCCCTCTGGATCCCCAGAAAACACCCGGGGAGAATGCCAAGCGTTATTTTGACAAATACAACAAGCTGAAACGTACCTGGGAGGCTCTCTCTGCGCTGACTGAAGAGGTCAAAGCGGAAATTGCCCACTTAGAGTCCATCAGCGCCGCCCTGGATATCGCCCTGCTGGAGGAGGATCTGGTACAAATCCGCCAGGAGCTTGCCGCCAGCGGCTATATCCATAAACGCAGCGGCAATAAAAAAGAAAAGGTCACCAGCAGGCCCTTTCACTATGTAAGCAGCGACGGCTTTCATATGTATGTGGGGAAAAATAATTATCAGAACGATGAACTGACCTTCAAATTTGCTTCTGGAAATGACTGGTGGTTTCATGCCAAGGGTATTCCCGGCTCCCATGTGGTAGTCAAATGCGAAGGCGCCGACACCCTGCCTGACCGTACCTTCGAGGAAGCAGCAAAACTGGCCGCCTACTACTCAAAGGGCCGGGGACAGGAAAAGATAGAAATTGATTATATCCAGAAAAAGCATGTGAAAAAGCCCGGGGGAGCAAAGCCCGGCTTTGTGGTATATTATACCAATTATTCCATGATGATCGACGATGATATCTCGGGCCTGCAGCAGTTGTAGGCCCTGATGGGATACCGCCGGGCTCCTGCCCCATTGTTATCGCAATAGCCTGCACTTTTTTGCAGCCTTTACCAGCAGATACCCCTTTGGCATAGCCCGCAGCTCTGCTTCCGTAACTCCCTTAAACAGGATCAGCAGCACAAGATAGACGATCACTGCCACCAGGATCGCCGGGAGCACCGATACCACGATGGAGCCTGTCATCATCAGCAGGCTCTCGTACACCACCCAGGCCGCCCCACCCATAAAGGCGGAGGCAAGAAACGGAATCACAAAGGTACTCATAATCTCCTGGCGGTATCCCAGCGCCTTATGCATGGACAGCTGATTCAACACACACATCAAACCGGAATATACGATGGTAGCAATCACTACCGCATAGATCCCCAGATTGGTAAAGATCAGCAGCGGCACCATTACCGCCGTCTGCAGCATCAATGCAATCGCCGCATTGATGATGGGAGTATTGACTCTGCCGATTCCCTGCAGGATGGAATTGCTTAGCGTGGACAAGGCATAGAACACCACGGAAACTGACAATGCCATCAGAATCCTCGCTGCCAGGTCAATGGTGCTTTCATCAGGAAAAAGCAGCCAGGTTATGGGCTTAGCCAGTGCAAAAAGTCCCACCGCCGAGGGAATGGAGATCAGCATAATGGTCTTTACCGCCTGCCCCGTCTTCTCCCTGGCCCCTGCCAGCTCCTTGCGGGCCACCAGCTGTGACACCGTAGGAATGATGGCCGAGGCCATAGCCGAAGCAAAAGCAATGGGGATATTGGAGATTTTCATGGCCTCCCCGTTAAACACTCCATAATCCCCTACCACCTGGGTCTCCCCCATCTGGCGGAGCTTTATCATAATATCCGTATACAGCTTATTGTTCAGGGAACTGCTGAGATTATAGACGGCGGTGCTTAAAATAAATGGCAGCACCACCTGCAGGATCATCCTGCTGATTTCACAGTAGGAATCCACATGCTGCGTCCGGTCTCTCCGGATACGTCTTAGAATCATGGGACGATTCAACACATAGACACCCACCATAAAAAGCAGCGCCGCCAACACTCCCGCTCCGGTTCCCAGCGCACTTCCCATAGCGCCGTATACGGCGCGGCTGGTCTGCTCCGACGCCACCTCACTTCTCTCATAGGTTCCCATGAACAGCACAATAAATCCATAGGCGGCCCCGATACTTACCGCAGCATTGATGATCTGCTCCAGGATCTGTGAAAAAGAGGTCTGCACCATGCTCTTATGGGCCTGAAAATAGCCTCTCAGCACTCCCAGAATCCCATAGACAAATATGGTGGGAGCCAGCACCTGCAGCACCGGCACCGCAGACTCTGTCACCAGATGCCCTGCACCAAAAAAGAGGAGTAAGCTCGCTATGAGTCCCACTCCCAGCACATAATACATGGCGCATATAAAAATTCTGTGAGCATTGCGGTATTCCCGCAGTGACAGCTTCTGGGCAATCACCTTGGATATGGCAGAGGGAATACTGTAGGAGGAGATCATCAGCACAATGGCATAGTAACTATATGCCGATTGATAATATCCCAAACCCACAGAACCAATAATCCAGGTCACAGGGCTTACATATAAAAGCCCTATGATCCGGCTGATAAATCCTGCAGCGGCCAATATGCCCGCCTGCAGGATAAAACTGTCCTTTTTGCTGCTGTTACTGCTCATTTCTTTAATATCCTATCAACCAGTCATACATCTCCTGATACTTTTTCGCCGATACTTCCCAGGAAAAATCTGCTGCCATGGCACGATCCACGATCTTATTCCACTCACGCTTCCTATCGTAGTAGATCTTCTCCGCATAGCGAACAGTAGCCAGCATCTCATGTGCGTTGTAATTGGCAAAGCTGAAGCCTGTGCCCCTGCTCTCATACTCATTATAAGGCTCCACCGTATCCTTCAGGCCTCCGGTTTCCCTGACAATGGGCACTGTGCCATAGCGCAGGGACATAAGCTGGCTAAGGCCGCAGGGTTCAAACAGGGACGGCATCAGAAATGCGTCACAGGAAGCGTAAATCTTATGGGACAATTCCTCAGAATAAAAAATATTGGCGGATACCTTATCACTGTACTTCCAGTCAAAATGGCGGAACATATTCTCATAGCGTTCCTCGCCGGTGCCAAGCACCACCAGCTGGATATCATCCTGACACAGTTCATCCATCACATAGGCGATCAGATCAAATCCCTTCTGATCCGTCAGGCGGGATACCACGCCGATCATCATCTTTTTCTCATCCACTCTAAGACTCAGCTCCTCCTGCAGAGCTTTCTTATTCTTTGCCTTCTCCTTCCGGAAATTCACGGCATTGTACTGCTTTACAATATACTTATCCGTCTCCGGGTTAAATTCCTCATAGTCAATACCATTGACGATTCCCCGCAGATCTCCGCTGCGGGCTCTTAACAGACCATCCAGCCCCTCTCCATAGAAAGGAGTCTTGATCTCCTCCGCATACGTATCGCTGACCGTGGTCACCGCATCGGCAAATACAATACCTCCCTTCAGCAGATTCGCATCCTTATATGCCTCCAGCTTATCAGGTGTAAAATAATACTCCGGCAGCCCAGTAATGCTCTGCACCGTCTTGGGATCCCACTTGCCCTGAAACTTCAGGTTATGAATCGTGATCACAGACTTAATGCCCCGGAAGAAGTCACTTCCCTGGAAACGCTCCTTTAAATATACCGGAATAAGGCCCGTCTGCCAGTCATGGCAGTGAATCAGATCCGGCCTGAAATCAATAACAGGCAGCACGGAAAGCACCGCTTTAGAGAAAAAGGCAAACTTCTCAATCTCGAACAGGGCATTATCCCCATAAGGCTTGAAGCCGCCGAAATACCCCTCATTATCAATAAAGTAATATTGGATCCCATCCACCTCTGCCTTCAGAATACCCACATAGGCATCCGTCCAGTTGAAGTCCATATAGAAATGTGTCACATACTCCAGCTTATCCTTCATTTCCTGCTTCATACAGGTATACTTGGGCAGGATCACCCGCACATCATAATATTCCTTATCAATACACTTCGGCAGGGAGCCCACTACATCGGCCAGTCCGCCTGTCTTGATAAAGGGAACACCTTCTGATGCTGCAAACAGTATCTTTTTCATGTGCAACCTCCATTTGTACCTTCTCGTAGATAGATTAATTATACTACATCCTGAATCGTTAGGAAAGCCTTTTCTGAATTTTTTTGGTTATTCTCTTATGAGCGGAGCGCCCTCAAATGAAATAAAGGATGAGCCGCCCTACTCCCTGTATTTCAGCCGAATCCGGTCAGCAATCAGCGCAATAAATTCTGAATTGGTGGGTTTTCCCTTTCCCGTGTTCACCGTATAGCCGAACAGTGCATCCAGCGTTTCCATCCTGCCTCTTGACCAGGCCACCTCAATCGCATGCCTGATGGCCCTCTCCACCCGGCTGGGCGTGGTCTGAAACTGCTTCGCAATCGTGGGGTACAGCACCTTGGTAATGGAACTGATCATTGCCGGTTCCCGCACGGACATCATAATGGCTTCCCGCAGATACTGATAGCCTTTAATATGTGCAGGCACGCCGATCTCGTGGATAATATCCGTTACATCCTGTTCCAGGTCATAGGCCCTTTCCGGCGCATTTTCCGCTGTCCTCTTTTCTTCTGCGGCCTGGATCAGTATTTCCTGTCCCGGCTGCTGGCGGTTATCCCCACTCCTCTTCCCGGCAGGTACGGTAATCATAATCTGGAATTCTTTATCCCCGTTCATCAGATCCCCCAGGATCCTGTACACCTTTTCATTATCATCGGCAGCGGTAATATGTAATTGTTCCATGGTTTTTCCTCCACATAATGACTTAATTTTATTATCCATTATACGATTCTTCCGTATCAGACAGCAACTGCTATTCACCGCAAGTTACCGGATCGCTTTACTTTTTTCTCCTTTTCCTGCCAGCATATGTCAAAAAAGTTGACGGCTCCGCAAAAAATGATTTATACTATAAAAAATGGCGAATAGGATTGACACAGAAATGAGGTACATATGTTAAAACAGGAAATCTCCGAGATTAAGAAGCTTTTTACCCAGAATAACTGCTCCATCACCCGCATCTGCGGCTGCTATGTGGATGGGGAAAAAAATAAGAAAGCCCAATTCAAACAGGCCTTTCTGTCGCTGCCCGAGGAAGAAATGTTCAAATATTTTGAAATCCTCCGTAAGACCCTCTCCGGCTCCATCGGCAGGAATCTGCACACTCTTGACTTCCCTCTAAAGGCAGAGGAGGAAGGGGGCGCTCAGGAACTGCTGCTGCGTCTGCGGGACAGCAAGCTGAAGGATGATGAATTGCTGGATCAGTTCTATAACAGCGTCATCGAATCCTATGAATTCGTAGGGAATTATCTGATCCTGGTGATTCATGACGCCTATGATGTGCCGGGCCGCACCAGCGATGGGATGGACATGGATGACGCCTCCGATGAAGTATATGAGTACATTTTGGTCAGCATCTGTCCTGTGAATCTTTCCAAACCCGGCCTTTCCTATGATGCAGAGGAAAACAGCTTCCACAACCGGATACGTGACTGGGTAGTGGGAACACCGGATACGGGCTTTTTGTTCCCGGCCTTCAATGACCGCAGCACTGATCTGCACAGTACCCTGTACTACTCCAAGGATGCAGAAGATTTGAAGGAAAGCTTTGTGGAAATGCTCCTGGGCTGCCCTCTGCCCATGTCTGCAGGCGGCCAGAAGGAGACCTTCCAAATGCTGGTGGAAGAAACGTTGGGAGAGACCTGCAGCATTGAAGCAGTAAAAAGTATCCATGAAAAAATCATAGAGATGGTGGAGGAGCACAAGGAAGACCCCGCCCCTCTTGTCCTGGATAAAAATGAAGTAAAGACCGTATTTGCCGACAGCGGCGTAGCCAATGAGAAAATGGCGGTATTTGATCAGTACTATGACGCCACCGCAGGCAAGGATACAGAGCTGTATGTCAGCAATGTGGTAAATAACCGCTCCTTTGATGTAAAGACCCCTGAGGTAGTGGTAAAGGTAAATCCGGAGCGTACAGATCTAATCAGCACCCGGATCATTGACGGCCGGGAATGCCTGGTCATCGAACTGGGAGCCAATGTTGAGGTAAATGGGATCACCGTAAGAGGAAGTCTGGACGCTTCCCATCCGGATACGGATTGACGCCCCTATATGCAGAAAAACCCTCTTCCGCAGCAGCACATGTTGCAGATCATATTTGCCACACAGAGTTTCATACACATATTGCCGCTGCCCATGGTAGGATATCCATATCCGGCCTGACGCTGGCGATACCAGCTGCCGCCGTT
>CALWLO010000140.1 GCA_944381545.1 uncultured Acetatifactor sp.
GCCTGGTAATCTGGGGGCCTCTCAGCATTACCAATAACCTGTGGTATGACGAGGGATACACAGCGGCGCTGATTTCCCATCCTCTGAAGGAACTGATACAGATTACCTCCCAGGACGTCCATGCACCCTTTTATTATATCCTGTTGAAGGGCTTTTACCTGCTCTGCGGCGGGGGGACCCGTTACTGGCCGCTGAAGCTGTTTTCCCTGCTCTTTTTGACCGCCTATATGTTTCTGGGCAAATACTGGGTCAGAAAGCTGTTTGATGAAAAGACGTCCGTATATTTCATGCTGTTTTCCCTGCTGATGCCCAGCATGTGCGTCCAAGCAGGCAATGCACGGATGTATACCATGGGCCTGTTTTTCTTTACGGCAGCGGGACTCTGCGCCTGCGATATTCTGCGGGAGTCCACCGGGAAAAAGTGGATCCTGTTCTGCCTGTGCAGTATCGGCAGGGTATACAGCCATACGCTTACCTTGATTGAGACATTGCTTCTGTACCTGATCCTGCTCGGGGCTTTGCTTTATCGGAAAAAATATGCCCTGCTGAAATGGTATCTGGGAAGCGGCATTGCGGTGTCGGCCTGCTATATGGCGTGGCTGGCAGTCATCTACCGGCAGATGCAGTCCCGGGTTGCGTCTGCAGGAGCGAATGCAGAGCTGTTTATACCCGACATGTATACCCTGATGGATTATTGCAAGGAATGGTTTTCCGCCATGGATACGCCGATCACCCTGGTGATTTATCTGGGAATGGCCATTACCCTGTTCCTGGGTTATTATGCGGTGGATGGAATGCGGGCCGAAAAATGCTATATTGCGGCCTGGGGGATGGGGATTATCGGACTGACTGCGCTGATCGGATCCCTTTTATCCTACTATGTGACTCCCTGCTTTCTGGGACGCTATGTATTCACGGGCTTTGGAGCGCTGGCGCTCTGGTATGCGGTGGGCATGAAGCAGATCCATTCCCGCATCACAAAGGCGGCAGTCCTTCTGGCGTTTCTGCTGTGCTTTGGCCTGCAGTACCGGTCGGAGCTGCAGCTGGAGTACGATAAGGGTCTGCAGGAATATGAGGAATTCTATGTAAACAACGTGCAGTCCGAGGATCTCATCATGGCAACAGAGATCCACACGCTGTACCTGAATATTTACCATCCGGAGCAGCAGTATATGGCATACGGCTATCTGGAATCCTTTTCGCCTTTTCAGAATACAACGGTGTTTACACAGTGGGAACAGCTGGAGGATGTGACGGGGGAGATCTGGCTGTATGCCTTTGCAGAGCGGGATCTGCCGGATTTCAGTCCCTATTACAGCTGCGAAGCCGCTTTCCGATTTCACTTTATGTACTATGACTTTGTGATCTACCGGCTGGTGCCTGTAAATCAGGAGTAAACATTCTGGCTCATGTAGAGATGTTGTCAGGATGGGTGCACTGTAAGCACAGTAATAGGATAGGAACAGTATGTATCAAATATGAAAAAATATTGCCATATAGATTTGTCCGTGATATGATTGTGCTGGAGCAATCGTGTTACAAGGTGTGGAAAACGCAGCGTTTTTAATTGCACTGCTTGCCTACATAGATAGGGACGACAAGCGAAAATAAATAAGCCTACCTTGTCACTTAGCCAGTACAGGTAGGCTTATTTCCAACCTGGGAGGCTAACCACTACTTGTGGCGGTTGCTCCTTTTGTATTTTCATCATAGCATATAGTGAATGTTTTCGCAAGATTTTTTATAAAATGCCATCCGAATATCGGGTACACACTTTCACAGCCCGGTAAAATATGCTATAATATCCCAGAATATGCCATAGCAGTAAAGAGAGGTTCTTTTATGCAGGAACGCATCTATATCTGTCACACCTATTACCATGTATATGTGACATTTTTGAAAGAGTTAAACCGTCCCAGGGAGCAGCGCAGGCAGGCTACGCTGGTGCTCAGCAGCCTGTCCATTGATTTTGAGAACCTGAAAGAACGGGTGGAGAGCACCGGACTTTTTGAACAGGTGATAGAGTTTGACGAGAAGAGGGATACGGCATTTCCGGAACTGGCCAGATACCGGCAGGACACCGGGAACCTTGTCAGGAATCTGATCAACCGGGTGAAATTCACCCGGAAATTTGCCCATGCCCTGGCTCCCACGATACCGGTAAACTTAAAGGAATACGGGGAGATCTATGTGTACTGCGACTCGGATCCCATCGGCTATTATCTGAATGTATACCGGATTCCCTACCATGCGCTGGAGGACGGTCTGAACTGCCTGAAAAACTATGATGCGGCCCGGTATGACAATCGGGGACATTTCAAGCTTAAGGCGTTTTTATCCGAACGCTGCAATCTGATCTTTATTCAGAACGGATATGGGAAATACTGTAAGGATATGGAGGTCAATGACATTTCCCTGCTGAAGTATCCTTACCGGAAATATATTGAGCAGCCCCGCCAGGCCCTGGTAAACGGGCTTACCCAGGAGGACAAGGAACTGATTCTCCGGGCCTTTGTCCGGGATATGGAGAGTCTGAAAGCGCAGCTTTCCGATGAGGGCGGGATGCAGGACAGGATCCTGATTCTGACGGATCCCCTGTGCAGTCTGGAGATCCGGGAGCGGATCTTCCGGGATATCATTGCCATGTATGAGCCGGAGGGTAAGATTTTTTTAAAGCCCCATCCCCGGGATGAACTGGACTATCGGAAACTCTTTCCCGAATATCCCCAGTTTGACGCCACAGTCCCCATGGAAATGCTGAACTTTTTCCCGGGAATCCGGTTTAAAAAGGTGGTGGCGGTGCTGACGGAGGTGGGAGCCATCCGGTATGCCCAGGAAACCGTGCGTCTGGGAGAAGCTTTCATGGACAAATATGAGGACCCGCTGGTACACAGGCAGAACGAACAGATTTAATGGAGGATGTATGGGACGTATTCTGAAGAAACTGAATATCCTGTTGGATAAAACACAAAAACGGACTATGGGCTGGCTGCTGGTGCTGATGGTGATCAGTGCGGGTCTGCAGACTCTGGGCGTGGGGATGATTATGCCGGTGGTGCAGATCGTTATGGACAGTGAAGCCATCGCCAAGCCGGGCATGCTCCATAATGCCTATCTGCTGCTGGGGGGCGGCAGCGAGCTGCGGTTTATGATCCTGGTGATGCTTGGGCTGGTACTGGCTTATGTGCTGAAGAATGTGTTTCTGTTTTTCCAGCAGAGGGCTACACTGGCATTTGTGTATTCCAATCAGTTTCGAACCTCCGAACGGATGATGCGCAGCTATCTTCGCCGCAGCTATGAGTTCTATCTGAATGCGGACACGGCGGTCATCCAGCGGAATATTACCGCTAATGTCAACAATATGTATGCGCTGATACTGGCTCTGCTGCAGCTGGCTTCCGATGGGATCATGTTCGTATTTCTGGTGGCGTTTCTGCTGCTGCGGGATCCGGTGATGACCATTCTGATTGCCGCAGTCATGATCCTTTTGTTGGCGGTCATTAAGCGGGTGTTAAAGCCTGTTTTGCAGAAGGTGGCGGCCCAGCACCAGGATTGCTACAGCGGGCTGCTGAAATGGATTTCCCAGACCGTACAGGGGGTCAAGGAGATCAAGATCGCCTGTAAGGAGCAGTATTTTGTGGAGGAATATCTGAAATGCGGCAGCGGTTATGTCAGCGCCGCACGGAGGAACGATTTGTACAGTCAGACTCCCAAGCTGCTGATTGAGACTGTCTGCGTGGCCTGTATGATCGGCTATATTATTTATATGATTACCAGTGGGGAAAGCAGCGAGGATATGATGACGACCCTGACTGCCTTTGCGGCTGCGGCGGTGGCGCTGCTTCCCTGTGTGAACCGGATCAATAACCAGCTTAATAAGATTGATTTCTGCGAGCCTTTTCTGATGGCGGTCAGTGATGATCTGCAGGAGGAGATCAGCAGCGACAGGGTGGATATGAGCTACGCCACGGATTCCGATGAAAAGCTTCCGGTCAGAGAACGGATCGAACTGAAGGGGATTGTATATGCCTATCCGGGGACGGAAAAAAAGATTTTTGATCATGCCGATCTGACGATTCCCGTGGGCAAGAGTGTGGGAATTGTGGGAACTTCCGGCGCCGGTAAAAGTACGGTGGTGGATATTCTGCTGGGGCTTCTGCACACGCAGCAGGGAGAGATCATCGCAGACGGCGTGAATGTGATGGCCCATTACCGGCCATGGCTGAAAAATATAGGGTATATCCCCCAGATGATTTTCATGCTGGATGATACGATCCGGAAAAATGTCTGCTTCGGCGTGCCGGAGGATAAGATTGACGAGGACAGGCTGTGGGAGGCCCTGCGGGAAGCCCAGCTGGATACCTTTATCCAGACTCTGCCGCAGGGACTGGAGACCAGCATCGGAGAGAGGGGCATCCGTCTCTCCGGCGGACAGCGGCAGCGTATCGGTATCGCCAGAGCCCTGTACCATGATCCGGAGGTATTGATTCTGGACGAGGCAACCTCTGCACTGGACAATGACACCGAGGCGGCGATCATGGAGTCCATCAATCGTCTTCAGGGGCGGAAGACACTGATCATTATTGCGCACAGATTGCAGACCATTGAAAAATGCGATCTGGTATACCGGGTACAGGACGGCAGGGCCGTGCTGGAGCGTGGAAGCCTGGATGCTGCAAATTCCAATATGCAGTAGTGCAGCGGCACGGCGGCTTTGAAATGCTGCGCCGAGACTTTAGAAAGGTAAGAGATTCCATGAAGCTGAGCGTAATTGTGCCCGTCTACAACATGGCGGCGGAGGGAAAACTGCAGTTCTGCCTGGACAGTCTGGTGAACCAGACCATATCGGACTATGAGATCCTGGCGGTGGATGACGCTTCCACGGATGCTTCGCCGGAGATTCTGCAGGAATATGCGCAGAAATATCCGGAGAAGCTGCGGGTGCTCACCCATGCGGTGAACAAGCGTCAGGGGGGAGCCAAGAATACGGGCCTGAAAGCCGCCGTCGGGGAGTGGGTGGGCTTTATTGACAGCGATGACTGGGTGACGCCGGATTATTATGAGAAGCTGCTGAAACGGGCGGAAGAAACCGGTGCGGATATGGTGGGCTGTGACTACAATCTGGTCACGGAGCACACCTTTACCGTGGGCCGGGTGATCCGGAACAATTCCGCAGAGCAGACCGGTGTGCTGAACCGGGAAAAGCACGGCAGGCTGATCATGCGCTCCGGCAGTATGGTGATCAAGATCTACCGGCGGCAGGTCATTGAGGAGAATCAGCTGGATTTCCCCGAGGGAATTTTTTACGAGGATAATTGTGCGGGGCCGGTGTGGTCCCTGTATTTCCGGCATTTTGAACGGGTGGAGGAGCCGCTGTATTATTATTATCAGCACCAGACCTCCACGGTGCATCATGTATCGGAGGAAAAGTGCCGGGACCGGATGCGGGCTGCCAGCCTGATGCTGGAGCAGTGCCGGGAGAGGGGTTTTCTGACAGAGTATTATCCCGAGATCCAGTACCGGTTTACGGAGCTGTACTATGCCGTAACCCTGTTTTCCTATATGCTGGGCTGTCCCCATAGAAAGCTGTCCTTTGTCAGGGAGCTGGGACGGGGGATCCGGGAGGCCTTTCCCGATTTCCAGGAAAATGCCTACTATCAGCAGTTTACGGATCCGGAGGAAAAGCAGATGATTGCTTTGCAGATGGAGTCTGATCTGAAATTTTATTTTTACTACGGATTGAAAGTGTGGGTGCGGAAGCAGAAAAAGAAGAGACAACAGCAATAGCATTTGGAGGAATCAGGCGGTGAGGGATATGTGGAAAAAAATAAAACAGCTGAAGCTGCACAGACAGAGATCCTTTCTGGTGCTGGCAGGGGCAGAGCTCCTGCTGCTGTTGCTGTGCATCGGCGGACTCTTCGGCAAAGATGCGGTATATGAATATGGCAGGGAGCAGATGACCGCCAACTTCGGGGCGTATGACGAAAGCAGGGGCGGCTATGCGGCCGACGCCGCAGGAGGACAGACCGGGAACCTGGTGGATTTCTCCAATATTGCTCTGCCCAAGGGGGTATACCGGGTATGCCTGTCCTATGCTACGGATGCCAATATGCAGAATATGTGTACGGTCACGGACGATTCCGTGAGCCATAACGGCCTGCTGACCAATGGAACCATGCTGTACAGCGGGCTGGAGCAGACAGATTTTGAGATGTGGCTTCTGCAGGACACTTCCTCTCTGATTGTCCATGCGGCGTACAATCAGGGGGAACTGGTGGTAAAGGGGCTGACCATTTACCAGACCAATGCGGGAAACCGGATTATCCTTTTCCTCTATCTGTGCCTGCTTTTGATCGTGGACAGCATCTATCTGTTCCGAAAGTACGATGAGGCCTACGGTGTTGCGATTCAGCAGAAGAATGTGATTCTGGGCGTGCTGGCCATTGCGGTAATGGCCTCCATTCCGCTGATGACTGACTACATTGTCACCAGCGGAGATATCGGCTATCATCTGCTGCGCATTGAGGGATTGAAGGACGGTATTCTGTCGGGACAGTTCCCTGTGCGGATCGCACCGGACTGGCAGCAGGGGAACGGCTATGCGGACGCCGTTTTTTATGGACAGACGCTGCTTTTGCCGGCGGCGCTTCTGCGGATGATCGGTTTTACCGTCGATACCAGCTACCGGATCTATCTGTTCCTGATCAATATCGTGACGGCCTGGCTGTCCTATAATTGTTTTCAGAAAATATTTAAGGAAAGATATGTGGGGCTGCTGTGCAGCATGCTGTATACATTGTCGGTATATCGTCTGTATAAGACCTATATGTGCGGCGCTCTGGGGGAGACTCTGGGCAACCTGTTCCTGCCGCTGATCCTTTACGGGTTCTACCGGGTATTTACAGAAGACATCAAGGCAAAAGAATATAAAT
>CALWLO010000141.1 GCA_944381545.1 uncultured Acetatifactor sp.
TCCACTGCTCTCTGCCAGCCGGTCTGTCCATCGGATACCAGCCATACCGGTGCATCAGAGCTATACTCGATCTCAATTACAGAGCCGGGTACCAGATTCTCTGCAATCAGGGCTTTCTGATCATCGGACAGGGGATTTAAACCTGCCTGGGACCAGCCTGCTCCGCTGCATGCAAAGCCTTCCAGCTCTACACCGCCTCCCAAAGTTACAAATCCGCTGTCTTTGCCGATCTTCAAAGAAAAGATCTCATAATCCGCAGAAGATTCACACTGCAGGAAGGTCATATTCTGCTCAAAGCCTTCACCCCAGAAAGAAGCCAGCTGTTCATAGGTGTACTGTATCTTGCTGCCGTCAGCTGCCACATAACCGCATGCCGCAAAGGTGGTCTCATCCACTGCTCTATGCCAGCCGGTCTGTCCATCGGATACCAGCCATACCGGTGCATCGGAGCTGTACTCAATCTCAATTACAGAGCCGGGCACCAGATTCTCTGCGATCAGAGCCTTCTGCTCATCGGAAAGAGGATTTAAACCTGCCTGAGACCAGCCTGCTCCGCTGCCTGCAAAGCCTTCCAGCTCTACCACATCCTTCAGAACCATCAGGTTAGGATCCAGTCCGGTATCTGCCGAAACAAACTCTGCTGCAGAATCAGCTTCAATCACATTACCGTCAGCATCCTTAAAGGTAAGATTATCAATGTACACGGTCTGATAGCCAATGCCCTCTGTTGCAGCATTATCGGTTTCCAGAGATACAACAAAGCTGTCTCCCTCGCTGAATGCATTACCGTCAGGTACGGTATAAGTCACATTCTTGGGATTAGCCGTCTCCAGATATACAGACCATGCGCTATCATTCTTCTCACCTGCATACACACCGTACAGTTTGCCGGAGCATGCATAGAAATTGCCGTCGGAGCTGCTTATGCCGATGCTCATTTCAATGGTCTTTACATTTGCCAGCTGGTCGCCCAGCATAGCGTCAATCTGGAAACCGATCGCCATGGTCTTACCGCTGGGCACTGCCTCCAGAGCCTTAGAGCCATTATAATCCACTACATTGTAGGTTGCTGCGCCCGTACCGCCGATTACCGTGGTATTATCGCCGACAAACCCAAACAGGCCGTCCTCAAAGTCAATGCTTGCAGGGCCTGCTTCTGCAGCAGGAGTTTCCTCTGCTTCGGAAGACTCGGGAACTTCTTCGGATGTGGACTCTTCTACAACGGAAGAAGATTCTACTATAGACTCTTCTACGTTGCTGCTGCCAGCATCCTCGTTACCGCATGCAGCCAGACTCATGGTCATAACTGCAGCTACGCATAATGCTAAAACTTTTTTTGCCTTCAACTTTTTCATCCTCCTTGTCATTTTAGTTGAACTTGCTATTGGAAAAGCTGTCCGCCGTTAACCGACGATACCGCTTCTTTCCACACCTTCAATAAACTGCTTCTGCAGCGCTACATAAATAATGATGATCGGAATCATGATCAGCACGATTCCCGCATCCAGAAACAGTTCCAGAATCGTGGGATCCAGGATCTTCTCCACGTTGGAGATGGTTGCCTCTATGGAGGCGATCTTTTTACTGATAATGATATTATCACTGATCAAAAACAGCCTTGCGTAAAAGGTATCATTGTACTGCCATACCATGGAGAAGATTGCCACCGTCACCACCGATGGCAGTGCGTTTACCAGCATGATCCGAAAGTAAGTGTACCAGGTTCCCGCACCGTCCACAAAGGCCGCCTCCTCAATTTCCTTGGGCAGTCCCCGGAAAAACTGATTAAAAATATAAATATACAGACCGGACCGCAGTCCGCAGCCAAACAGCGTCAGGATATACATAGGCACCGGCGAGGCCAGCAGATTCACGGCATCTCCCGTAATCGCTGAGATAATGCCGAATACATCAAACTGCGCAAAGGTCATATAAAGAGGCAGCATGATGGTATTGGTCGGAATAACGATCATCACAACCACGCAGGCAAAGAGCACCTTTTTAAAAGGAAAATTGAATCTGGCAAAGCCGTACCCCACCATGGAGCATACCAACACCTGTAATACCATCAAAGTCAGGGAATACAGCAGTGAACTTCCCATAGTCTTCCAGTAATCCAAATATTGCATCGCCAGCTCATAACGATACAGCGTAGGTTCCTGGGGAATCAGGTATACCATCGGGTTATACCTATCAGCATCAGAGAAAAAAGAACTGCTGATAATACCAATTACCGGTCCAAGGATAACATAACAAATACCCAGGATAATTGCAAGTCTAAATATTCCCAGTATAAAGCCCTTGATGTTGCTGATCCAGCGCAGACGGTCATTGGCAAACTGCGTATCTTCCTTCATGGACTGGATGCCGGCCTTAATGCGGTCAATAGACGGTATTGCTTTCTGCTTGTTCATCTTTTTCTCCTTTCCTAGTTATAGTAAAACGTTCGTTTCTGTATGAGACCGCAGACAATTACCAGGATCAGACAGGTAATTAGCGTGGATACCAGGCTGAATACCGAGCTTAAACCGTAATTCATATTGGTAAATGCTGTCTCATAAGCCAGCTCGATAACCTCCGACTTGGTAAAGCTGTCCACCACCGTGTACACCACATTGGTGATGATATGGGGCATTACCATGGGAAAGGTAACCTTCCAGAACGTCTCATAGGCAGTCGCCCCCTCAATCTTTGCCACCTCGTACATAGAGCCGGGTATGGACTGCAGCGCAGCGATAAAAATAATAATCTGCACGCCGGAGGCATTGATAATATCACTGATACGGCTTACCGCACCGGAGATATATTCGATAATCACATCCGGCAGCCCCAGCGAGCTGAACATCTGTATATAGTACTCAATGCTCATACCGCTGCTGGCAGATGCGGCTAATTCCGCACTGGAGCTGGAAATACCGCCGCTCATCATGGTGCGGGCCAGACTCATAGCATCCACAATCGCCTCGGAATTCAGGATAACCGGCAGGAAGAAGATGGCTCTTACCAGAGTACGACCCCTGAACTTCCGGTTCAGCAGCATTGCCATAAACAGGCTGAAAAAGGTAATCAGCGGCACATCCACCAGCATATTGCCCAGGGAAGTGGTCAGCACCTGCTTATAGCTCGCATGGGCACGGAATGCATAAATAAAATTATCCAGCCATACAAAATCCAGGTCATAACCGCCTCCCGGCCGCACCGTCAGGTTTGAAAAAGAGAACTGCACCGTCATAAACAGGCTGCGGGCGTAAAACCATACAAAACCAATCAGCCATGGAGCGATGAAAAGGAAGCCTTTCATAGCCCGTCTTTGGGATAGAGAGCGCCTTTTACGTTTCTTTGTTCTTGCTGCTTCCATTACTCAACACCCCCTACCTTGTAGCTTCTGGCAGGAACGGTCACACCGTCCGCCATCTGGTCTGTGGTTCCCTCATTGATATAGATGACAACACCATTGCTGTAGGTCACCGCCTTTACCCCATTGTCCAGTATCTCATGATTAATCATTGCCGCACCGTTTACATATTTCAGCGCATTATTAACCTCATTATAGATGGCTACCGCATCCTCCTTCCAGTTGGAATAGGTGGTAGAATAGAAACGGTTTAAGCCGGTATACTTGATCTCACTGGAATTGTTCCAGGAGAACATAAAATGGGGCGATGCACCATTTTCTACCAGATTCAGTACAATATCAGCCCTCTCATAGGTGTCGCTCAGATTAATCACACTTCCCGCATAATCAATGTAGCCGTGAATCAGCATCTCATAGAAAGGAACTACCGTATCCACAATGTAATAATCATTAGCCGTCAGCGGTACATTAATCATATCATCTGCATAGGCAAATGCATAATCATTACCCTTGTTGATCAGTATGCTCTTGCCCGTATCCTCTATCTGTGCCAGACTGGCCAGTACCACATCCAAAGCTGCCTCTCTGTCAATCACATTGGTTCTCTTTTTATCGGACTGAAGTTCATTTCCCAGATCCCTTAAGGAAATACCGCTGATGTCATATCTGCCGATCTTCTCCGTAAAGGCATCCACATAACGCACCAGGAATTTGGGCGAGATCAGGTAATAGTGATTCTCGTCATAGCCCAGTCCCGAAGTATTACCCATCGTCGCCGGATGGACCAGTCCGAGCTCTGCCACATAACCTGCCCCGTAATATCTGGAGCTTTCATTGTTGTAAGAATAGCGCCTGCTCACATAGCTTACATGCTGGAAAGCCACATCTCCATAAAAGGTGTTGCCGTCCTGAGCCATCAGCCGGCTTAAGTCCTCCAGGCCGGATTTGCCCCCCATGGATAAAGGCACCTTGATCTTATCCACCACATCATGGTAGTAACCATGGTTCATCCAGCCCTGGAAATTCATGACCTGATTGGTAATTCCGCTGGCCTTCAGATCCTCATAAATCTGTGCGGCCTGCTCAAAATCCGTCATGACATGCATGCCATTGTACTGGGTGCCCAGGAAAAACTTGGTCATGGTCACACCGCCCAGCACATCATAGTAAAATTTCAGATCCGTATTGCCATCCGTATTTGCCGTCAGCTTCCCTTCTGCAATCAGGCGCTCCCGATAATAGTTGGCCGCCTGGGAGTAGGTGGCATTCTCCTGGGTCAGCATGGTATATTTCACAGTCAGGTTCGCATCATAATGATTGGTTTCCACAATGGGAATATCCGCCTCGTTTCCGGTAGTGCCAAACATGGACAGCCTGTCATTGCCCCTCAGGACGAAGGTGGGATACACAAAGTTATATTCATTGACCCTGCCGGACACATTGGCAGTCAGCATGGCAAAGCTGGCTCCGTCTTCAATGGTGGCAAAGATTGCACTGTTATTGCGGAAGATACCGTATAATGCCATTTTGGTATTCTCGGTATTCTCTCTGACGGTATACTCTGCAGCAAGAGGATCAATGCCGTATACATATTCGGAATACTGCGCCGCACCGGACTTGCCGTTGTTAAAGTTAATCAGGGAGCCGGAGCCATTGGGCACCAGCATATAGCCCTCCTCCTCCGTTCCCGCTGCGCCGAAATATCTCAGCAACTGAATACGGAAGATCGTACCGCCGCCGTTCTCCTCCACTGCCTTCATGGGGATGGACACATCCAACGCATCCGCATTCAGACGGTACTCCAGCGGAATGACAAAGGAAATCGGAATTGCACCCTCTACACCGGAATTCTCCATCTCTACAATATACTCTTCTTCCGTAAAACCGGCGGCCTCAAAGTATCTGTTTAGATTACGGATCTGCGAAGCTCCCTTTACAGCGGACTCCAGAAGCTCATAATAATCATCTGCTACATTACTTACAATATATTTTTTCTGTACGAAGTCCCTGCCCTCTTCATCCAGTGCATTCAGCACCCGTTCCAGGCCTTCGGCGCTGATATACTGGGGAACGATGCCCGTGGCACTGGTCAGATCACCGATGGTATACAAAAACCGGATACCATTCTCAATTCCTTCCACCTCCAGCTGTCCCCTGTCCACACTATAACTGAAAGAATCCATGGTTCCCTGGGTTCTGGAGGTATTGAAATAGTCCACAATCAGCTGTGATTTTAAGTAGTTCTTGTTTGTGGCGGTGGCAATGGTATCCTCATCCGCATCCAGAGGATTGGAATAGGTGATCTGTCCGTTGCGCTTATCCACCACCGCAATTTCAGCAGTAGATGTATTGGCATACAGCTTCAAGGTATCATTTTCCGAAACCAGTACCATGCCGGGCACATCACTGCTTTCCTCGCTGACCGGCTGAAAAGCGGTTCCCACCTCGTATTCGTAGGTGGACAAATCATCCCGGTAATCGTTGTAGAAGTAATAACGAATCAGCCATCGGGCCATATAGATCACAAAGACAGCTGCAATAATGCTTACAAATCCAATTAATATCTTTTTACTCGTCTGCATCTCTTCGTCCTCCTACACTCTGAAAATCAGTTCCTGATAAATGCTGTAGACGAAGCTATATAACTGGTTCAGCAAGTCAAACAGTAATAATGCAATGAAAATAATGATAAACATTGCAATAAAGGTCAGAAATATCGTAATCAGCGTCTTGCCCAGGGTATAATTATGGATCTGCATGATTCCCATCAGGGCCATGATCAGCGCATAGGCAATTCCCAGAGCGATGATGATGGTGTAAAAGGCGCCCTCATCCTCGCTCACAAACCAGCTGAACACAGTGCCTATGTTAAAGCAGACAATCATAGGCGTCATGGCATAGCCCACAGCAATCGCCGTATCCTTCAGCCTTCCTTCACCGTTCATCAGGCAGGTGATGGACCAGTTGCCCACGCAGAACAATCCATATAACAACAGTACGGATATCAGCTCCGGCAAGGCATTGACTGTCAGCGGATCCACATCATTGACCACAAAGCTGGCCGCCATACGGTTAATGGAGAAGGTAAAGGAAAACAGGATCACCAGCACAAAAGCAACCGGCACGCTTCCTCTCTCCCTGTGGCGGATCTCGTAATAAGCATCCATGGGATGGCTTACGGTGTAAAATGCATATTTCCATTTGTCCTTAGAAAACAATTCTTTCATCAGGTAAGCCCTCCTTTTCTGAATTTTGCTTTTATGATCTTTTTCAAGAACTTCTTATATAAGATCAGCAGAGCGATCAGCACGATCACCACCGTCATGATCAGACTCAGGTTCTCTTTCAGAATCTCATTCCGGTATCTCTTAAAGGCGATGGAATAATACTTGCGGTTCATGCCCAGCTCCAGATAGTGCATTGCCGCCTCATTGTCGCCGGCAGTCAGATAAGCCTTGCCCATACCGGTATTGGCCAGCTCGTTGTTCTCATCCAGCCTCAGCACAGCCTCCCACTTGGCAATCGCCTGCTCCTCGTCGCCGTCATAACGCAGCGCTATGGCATCATTG